>JBAJNM010000002.1 GCA_036881865.1 Parvularculales bacterium
CCAGCTTATCAGCGCCGGCACACGAATACCGCCCTCCAGAACAGAGCCCTTGCCGCCCCGCAAATCACCATTATCAGCCGCCCCGTCATACATATTGGTGCGCATGAATTCCATAAAGCGCACGGGCAGGGGAACGCCAAACAGTGATTGCATGCCATTGACAAACTGATAAGCAAACCGCGGCAAGAGTTCATGTCCGGTCAAACCTCCATTGTCGCTCATGAATAAAATGAGCGTGTCTTTTGTCATTTTCTGCGCCTTAAGTTCGTCCAGAACGCGCCCGATGCCCTTATCCATTTCACTGACCATGGCGGCATGGATGCGCCTTTTTTCCGATTCAATAGCCGCATAAGGTGCTAGCGCTTCGGGCGGAGCTTCATTGGGTAAATGCGGCGCCCCAAAAGCAATATAAAGAAACAGGGGTTTGGCCTTATCGCGTTGGCGTAAGACCCGCACCGCCTCATCGGCCAGCAAATGGGTCGTATAGCCTTCATCCCGCGCGGTCACACCGTCGCGTTGCCAATCATAATGGCCGCCATGCACATGATCCCAGTAACCGACACCGCCAGTCAGATGACCGTAAAAACTGTCAAAGCCGCGATTGTTCGGGAGATGGGCTTTTTTGCGCGGCCCCAGATGCCATTTTCCGGCCAATGCCGTCTGATATCCGTGCTGTTTCAGAAATTCAGGCAAGAGCGTGCGGTCAAGCGGCAGGCCATTGGGATTGAGCTTGGAATAGGGACGCGTGACACCGAGACGCAAAGCCGATTGTCCGGTCAGCAACGACGCCCGTGTCGGGCTACAGGTCGGATGCGCATAAAAGCGCGTCAGCTGTTTACCATTGGCGGCCAACCGGTCAAGGTTTGGTGTCCTGATCTCGCTGCCGTTAAAGCCGACATCCTGCCAGCCCAAATCATCGGCCAGAATGAAAATGATATCAGGCAGTCCGGCCGCCCCGGCCCAACCTGTGGGAAACCCCATAAGAGTAGCGAGTAAGATTAAAAAACGCATGGTCCCTGCAATTCCACAAGCGGTCAGAGCTGCGTTTTTTTCCAAAATAGCAGCATGCGGAGCATGGTTCTATCGCGAACAATAAAATGATGATATAGCGCTGCGACGATATGAATGACGATGAGGGCGATAATCAAATTGGTGCACGTTTCATGGACTAACCGCACCGACTGGAAAAAACTTTCATCAGCCGCGCCAAAAGCCGCGTCAAAAAAGCCGAAAATAACAATCGGCTGGCTGGCCGCACTGGCAGTAATAATACCGCTGAGTAAAAGTACTCCCATGAGCACATACAAGCCTATATGACCCGCATGTGCGGCGAGCACCTGCCAGCGTGGCATGCCGGAGGGGAGTTCAGCACCGCCATGGCGATGCCGGAAATACAGCCGTAACACAAACAGAGTGGCCAAAATATAGCCCATGGTCGCATGGTCGGCGAGCGAGGCGAAACGGGTTTCATCATAGTAGGCAATGAACCCGTCAGGATCACCGATAAAATCGCCGAATTTCTGGGCAATAAACAAATCAAGAATGATAAAAATACCCATGATCCAGTGAATGACTTTCTGGACAATAGCGTAATCTTTTTGCATCCGGCGCTCCTATTCTATTTTCTTTTCAGGAAATGAAAGTTTGGATATGCCTTCGTCCGGCGCGATGTGCCAGACGGGTTGCGGCGGAAATGAGTTTGACCGGTAGCGGCGTCTTCACCTCGTTGCGGAACAATGGCCTTTTGTGCAGGCCATCAAACCATGCGCCGACATGCGGGTGCAGTGTGGCCAGCGGGTAGCCTGCGCCGATCAGCCGGTTGGCGTAAATATACCAGGCAATATCCACAACGCTCAGCGTATTGCCCAGCAAATAGGGCTGCTTTCGGAGGGTAGCCTCATGCGTTTCCAGCGCGGTGCGTAAGGCCGTGACTGCTGCTTGCGCCCGCGCATCCGGAATTCCGTTGTGGGCTTTCATATCCTGCCAGAAGGCCAATTCCCCGGCTTTATGGTCATCGGGCCGGCCGCAGACCTGACCGGAACCTGCTTTCTCATAGTGCGCCAATTGTTCGTCACTGCGTTGCGCCATGGCAGACGGCACGAAAAACCGCATGGTGATGGCGCGCAAATCCATATGCAAGCGGTCTTCAAAATCCAGCAGTTCGCTCACTTCCTCGGCCTGTCCGTCCGGTATCAGTTCCGGTGTAGGGAATTTGTTTTCCAGATAGGTGATGATGTCATTGCTTTCAATGATGACTTTACCATCATCAATCAGGGTCGGCACCAACCCGCGCGGATTGATGCCCATATACCAATCAGTCTGGTTTTCACGTTTGACCAGATTTACAGGGTGCAGGGTGAGTTCAATATTTTTCAGCCGCACGTAAATCCGCAATTTTTGCGAGCATGACGAGCCGGAGAAATGAAACAGATGCAGACCCTGCCAGTGCAAAACCTCTCTGGTCAGGACATCAAATTCAGCCAGTTCTACCAAGGCCCATTCTCCCTGCCATTTTACACGAAATATCCGTATTCCTTCGATTCAAGCTAAAAATAGAATTGACAGTATGTCAATACTCTTTTTAGCCTATCCGACGTAAAAGAAAGTATCCATGCCAGCCAGCCAGACCAAGACAGAACTGACCCAAAAGGTAAAAGACACGCCCGGCAAAGGTGCGCGGGCACGTGAGGCGCTGATGGATGCGGGATTGGAATTATTGGGTGAAATTTCGCTGCGCGAGTTAACGGTGGGCAAAATATGCGCCGCCGCACAGATGAAGCGGCCAAGTTTTTATACTTATTTCGACTCCGTTGATGATTTACTTGACGCGATGATACGGCGTGAAATTGACAGGGTGGAAGCGCTTTATGAGGCGCATGAAACCGAAGATAAAAGTGCGCTGCACCGCTTGGCGCGCATTCCACTCAGTCTGGTTAAGATGGGCTTGCGTGATAAAAACCGCAGGAAGGCGATTGTGAAACTGATGGGTTCAGACCCCGCCTTCACCCATATACGCATGCAGAATTTGCGCCGCGATATCAAGGCAGCGATTGCCGAGGGAAGTTTGACCCTCGAGGAGAAACAGATTGATATTTTTATGCAAATTTATGTTGCCGGTATTTTGAGTCTGGTTGCACGCCATGCCGATGATGCCGTGCCCTCGCATGAAGCGGTCAGCACCTTGCAAATTTTATTGCGCGGGGCGGGTGGCGATCCGGCCATGCTAAAAGAGATTTTAAGCGCACCGTAAGGAGGACTACCCGTTGCGTGATTATGATGTGGTGATTGCCGGATTTGGACCGACCGGTGCTCTGGCGGCCAATTTGCTTGGTAAGTACGGTATCCGCACGCTGGTGGTTGACCCGCAACCGGCGATTTATGACATTCCGCGCGGTGTGCATTTTGATGGCGAGACGATGAGGATTTTCCAGTCGGTCGGTCTGGCTGATGCTATTTTTGCCCAGAGTGCATGCAACAAATCTCTGAATTTCGTCAATAGCCGTGGCTTATCGCTTATGCGGGTGGAGTTGGATGGTTTGCCGCAAACTACCGGCTGGCCGGCAAGTATATTCTTCCGCCAGCCGTTGGTGGAAAAACACCTGCGTGATCATTTGAGCCACTTTGACAGCGTCACCGAAAATCCGGGCTGGGCATTGCGGGAGCTGATGCAAGATGAAGACGGCGTAGAGTTGACACTGCAAGATGTTGAAAGCGGCGAAGCAAAGAAGATCAGGGCGGCTTACCTCATCGGCGCTGACGGGGCCGATAGCACAGTGCGCCAATTGCTGGATATTCCGCTTGAAGATATGCAATGCGATGAACCCTGGCTGGTGGTTGATTGGGAGCTTGAGCCGGATATCACGTTTAATCATGATGTTTACCAGTTTTGCGATCCGGCACGGCCCGGCACTTTAGTTCCCTGCGCCGGTCAGCACATTCGCTGGGAATTTATGATTAACCCGGGTGATGATTATGATGCGATGGAAGAGGAAGATGCCGTGCGTGCCATGATGGCACCTTATCTGCACCATTTATCACCCCATATTCGCCCCGATCAGGGGCAGATATTACGCTCTAAAGTCTATCAGTTTCATGGCCTGCTGGCTGAGCGCATGCGTGCCGGAAGAGTGTTTTTGATGGGCGATGCGGCACATCAAATGCCGCCTTTTCTGGGTCAGGGCATGTGCGCCGGTTTGCGTGATGCCGAAAATCTCATATGGAAACTGGCCGGCGTTTTGGGTGGGCGCTATGAAGCCCATATTCTCAGCAGCTATCACAGTGAACGGCATGCGCATGTCCGGGCGGTTATAAAACAGGCCGTGAAAATTGGTGAAATTATCCAGACACGAAACCGACTGAAAGCCATTATGCGCGATACTTTTCTGCGCCTCGGCAAGCTGCTGCCGAAACTGCTTAGCGGCATTGAATTCGGTCAGACCTGGCGGCTCGGTAGCGGTCTTTTTTCGGGTGATCCGGCCTCCGGCCGGCAAATTCCGCAACCGCTTGTGCATCACCCCAATACGCCTGACAAAACGGAAAAGCTTGATGCGTTTTTGCCGGAGGGATTTTGCCTGCTGGCCCTGCACAATACCGGTAAAGCCGATTTCCAGAGAGTCAGTGATGCCTATCCGCAACTCGATTGTAAAATTCTGGTGTTGGGAGATGATTTGGTAGAAACCGATGGATTGCTCTCAGTCATGGCCGGACAACATCGGCTGAGCGGGTTTTTATTAAGGCCAGACCGGCAAATTTATGCCGCTTTGAAAGAGGGCGGCCCACCGTTGCCACACCAGTTGGAAGAGCATTTGGCAACTTTATCGCAACATCTTTTTGCCAACGGAAAAAAATTGCCTGCAGAATGAAAGAACCCCATGCACCAAAGATCCGAAAATTGACAAAGTGTCAATAACTCATTGACAGACGTTTGAAAATTTCGGACAGTCAATTGAACAAGAGGAGGGATTTATGAGACTGGTTACATTTACACAAGATGGCACAATGCGTATTGGCGTTTTGAATGGTGAAAGCATCACCGATTTGTCCCGCGCCAAACCGGATTTACCGTGCGAGATGAACGCATTTTTACGCGCCGGTGATGCGGCTGTACAGGTTGCACGTGCCGCAAAAGGTGATGATTTTGCACTAAACGACGTCAAGCTCCTCTCGCCTGTTTCGCAGCCCGGTAAAATTCTGGCCGTTGCCCTGAATTATTCCGATCATCTGAAAGAAGTGCAGGAAGCCATGCCGGATTTTCCGGCACCCAAAATACCGATGTTGTTCACCAAGCAAAACTCCTCCGTCACCGGCCCCTATGACCCGATTTATCTGCCACCGGAATCCGAGCAACTGGATTATGAAGCCGAACTTGCCATTGTTATCGGCAAAACCTGCCGCCGGGTCCCTAAAGAGCGTGCGCACGAGGTCATTGCCGGTGGCATGGCCGCCAATGATGTCTCCATTCGCGACTGGCAAATGGCCTCGCAAACCATGACGATGGGTAAGAGCTGGGACAGTCATTGCCCAATGGGGCCGGCACTGGTGACGCCGGATGAACTTGATTTTGCCGATATTGATTTCACCTGTCTGGTGAATGGCGAAGTACGCCAAAGCTCCAATACCGGTCTTCTGGTGTTTGATATTCCGACCCTCATCAACCATTTATCAACGGTATGTACTTTGCATCCGGGTGATATCATCCTGACCGGGACAACCTCGGGCGTGGCGCTCTGGATGGAAGGCCAGCCCTGGCTGAAGCCCGGTGATGTCGTCACCTGTAATTTCGGTCCGCTCGGCACAATCGAAAACATTGTCGAAAAAGATCCGGTCGGTACCGTTATAGAATAGGGCAGATGGATAGAAGATGATCCCGCATGAGGCAGAATTCGAACTCTATCATTATGGCGAGTCCCTGTGCTCGCAAATGGTGCGTCTGGCGTTGGAGGAAAAGCAGATTGCCTATAAGTCACACCACATGCATCTGGAACTGACCGGCGAAAACCTGTCGCGTGCTTATAAGAAAATCAATCCAAATGTGGTTGTCCCGGTGCTCGTGCATAACGGCACGCCGATTTATAATAGTTGGGAAATTTTGCGCTATCTGGATGATTATGCGCCGCAACAGGGCACGCCACTTTTGCCGAAAACGGCGGAAGGTCTGGCTGCACTGGACAGTTTAGTGCATGAAAATGCGCTCCGCGGTGATGTAGAACTGGGTGAAAATTTCGGCACATCAATTGCCGGTGCCAGCACTTATATCCTTGCCAATATATTAAAGCGCCGTCCGGTACCGGCGGTGATGTGGGATTATTTGACCAAACATCCGGACCGCATGCGCAAAGTCGCTTTTTGTGTGCTGCGTTTGCGTGGCGGGCTGCCCAAGCCGCTTTATGAAAAATTCATCCGCCGTCTCGCACGGGGTCTGGCCGATAGCGAGCAGCGGCTGTCTGACGGCCGTGATTACATGTTTGGCGATTATTCGCTACTTGATGTGATGATGACGTCACATTTTCACCGGCTGGAAGATGTGCATCTCGATATGATCTTCACCACCGGCCGCCTGCCATATCTTACTGCCTATTGGCAACGCGTACGGGCACGGCCCAGCTATGAACCGGCAATAACCGGGTTTCACAGTTGGGAATGGCGTGCCGCCATAGATGAGATTTACAAAGGCCGGCCTTCACCCTTCCTGCCGCTTCTGGCAAGTGAAGTGGATAAGCATCTGGCCGCCCAAAAGCAAGGAAAGGACGCCGCATGAGTTATGAAATTGATGAAGAAAAAATGGCTGCGGGTGCAGCCATTGTTGAAAAACTGGGTTTGCTGTCAAAGGCCGGTCCGGCGCTGAGCGATGATTTACGTGCGCATACGCTCCAGGCCCTGTTTGGTACTATATGGACGCGCGACGGGCTGGAATTGAAGCAACGCAGCCTTATCACCCTGACAACGTTGATTGCACTAAATCGCGAGCATGAGCTGGTTTTGCATTTCCGCGGCGCGCGCAACCTCGGCATAGAACGTGAGACCATTGAGGAAGTGATCCTGCATGTGGCCCATTATGCAGGCTGGCCTGTGGCCGTCACCGCCAGTTCCATACTGGATGATGTCTGGAAAGAAATGGATGAGGAGATGGCCCAATGACCCGACCGGTTGCAAAAGTTTCTGATGTCATTTTTGTGCGGTTTCAGTTGCGCGACCTCAAGGCGCAAGCCGATTATCTGGAAGATTTTGGCATGATTGCCGTCACCAGAGACAATGAGTCAATTTACTATCGTGGCACCGGCACCGATGCGTATATTTATGCCGCTGAAAAAGGCGGGGCAGATGCTTTTATTGCCGCAGGTTATGAAGTCAACACAATGGACGAACTGGACGCTCTGGCTTCTGCACAAGGCGTTGAGGTTGAAGACGGCGATGCACTGATGGGCGGTAAAATGGTGCGCTTTAAAGATCCCGACGGTCTGGGCGTTGAAGTCTATCATGGCGTCAATAAATCCAGCCCGATTGATGAAAGCGTGCCGGTATTGAACTCCGGCAAGCAGAAAAAACGACTGAATGAACCCCAGCGTTTCGGGCGCGGTGCGGATGAGTGGGAAATCGACAGTGAGGGTAATATGCGCTACGCCCTGCCGAGCAGCGTCATGCGGCTGGGTCATACCGCCATCAATGTGAAAGACGGGCAGGCCAGCATACAGTGGTATCATGATGTGCTGGGCATGATTGTCTCCGATAATATCATCGGGCCGGACGGTAATGTCGGCGGGGCTTTCATTCGCTGCGATAATGGCGAAATGCCGAGCGATCACCATACATTAAATGTGGTGGCCCTGCCGCCTGAAGCCGAACCGTTTCACGGCACATTCGGCCATGCCGGCTTCGAGCTGGAAAAATCGATGGATGATTTGCTGGCCGGTCACTTTCATATGAAAACCACCGGCAAATACACCCACGAATGGGGTATCGGGCGTCATCTTCTGGGGAGCCAACTGTATGATTACTGGCGTGACACAGCCGGTTTTATTCTTGAGCACTGGACTGATGGCGATCTGGTAACCGCCGATCAGCCACCGCAGGATGTACCCTTCATCAATGTGGTGAAGGGGCAATATGGGCCGACTCCTCATTCCAGCTTTAATCTGCCGATGCCGCCTGAGGCACTGGACGATTTCCGTGAAGCCGTGCCAGGTCTGGTCGATATCATTGTCAAAGGCGCCCCCCGCTAAAATCAGAGACAAGTGCGATGTCGGAAACCGGCAACAATGATGCGGACGTTATCATTATCGGGGCGGGCCCTGCCGGCATGCTGGCAGCACTTCTCCTGGCCAGGCACGGACTGAGTAGCCATATTGTTGAGCGGCGCAGAAAAATTGCGGAAACACCACGCGCTCATGCGGTAAACGGCAAAACAATTGAAATTAGCAGCACGGCCGGTATTCCCGCCGAAGAGATTTACGTCGCCGGTATGCCTGTGAGGCGCGGCGGTATGGTTAATTTCTGGTCGACCCTGTCGGGCACTTATCTCGGCGGGTTGCCTTATGAACGTCAGGATGATGCGGTTCTGGAACTTGCTCCCTACAGGCTGGTCAATATTTCACAACCACGCTTTGAAGCGATCTTGGAAAACCATGTGACGGCCAATCCCGGAATCAGCCTGTCACGCGGGATGCAATGCACCGGTTTTAGTCAGGACGATAGAGGCGTGACGGCGATTGTGCAGAGCGGGGAGGGCAGGGAAGAAACCCTTAAGGGTGATTATCTGATTGCCGCCGATGGCGCCGGATCTCCTCTGCGCCGGCAAATGGGCATTGAGATGGAAGGGCCGGACGCGCTGCAACATTTTATGACGATTCATTTTCATGCCGATTTGTCGGAACTGATCGGCGACAAGCCCGGTATTCTGCATTGGATTATGGAGCCAACGGCAGCGGCTGCGCTGATCTCTTATGATGATGGTCAAAACTGGGTTCTGATGCATAATTGCCCGCCCGATGGGGAAGATCCGGCACTTTATGATGAAGTACGCTGCCGCGGTTTGGTGGCGGCGGCGCTGGGACGGAATGACGTTGAGTTTACCATTCACACTATTGACCCCTGGGTGATGACGGCACAAGTGGCGGTGCAATACCGCAAGCACCGGGCCTTTTTGGTTGGTGATGCGGCGCACCGGTTTCCTCCGGCCGGCGGGCTGGGGCTGAATACCGGCGTTGGTGACGCGCAAAATCTGGCGTGGAAGCTGGCAGCCGTTAAAAAGGGTGTTGCCGGACCGGTTTTGCTGGACAGTTATGAGGCCGAGCGTAAACCGGTGGCCGAAACCAACAGCGCCCAAAGCCTTGAAAACGCCATGCGGATGATTGAATTGATCGGGTTTTTGCTTGGGCCCGATCCGGAAAATATGCAAACGCATTTTGACACCATTTGCCAACATGCCGAAAGTTCGACTGAACTGGCCGGTGCCATAGCGGCGCAAAAGCTCCATTTCGACAGTCTGCGCCTGCAAATAGGCTATAGTTATGGCGGTCACGACGATACCGCGCTCGGTATTGATGATTACCGCCCGCAATTCCGCATTGGCGATTGCCTGCCGCATTGTGCCGTCAACCATAAACAAGCAACACTACCGCTTATTGAACTGGTTCAGAGCGGGCACTTTACCCTGCTGTTGCGCGATAATCAGGAAGTCCCCCCAATATCCGATGAGCGACTGGATATTATGCGGGACGGAATTGATTTTACCGGCAACTGGAGTGAGCAACTGGCCGCGTGGGATGATAATCTGGCGGCTCTGCTTGTGCGGCCTGACGGGCACATTGCTGCTCATTTTTTAGCCGGTAGCGTGAGTGAGAAAAATGTCAGCGCGGCTATAGCCCGTGTGCTGGCCAATCAATAGGAGGCAGTTCATAATGGATCTCGGATTAACAGGTAAAAAAGCAGTGGTCTGTGCATCATCGCGCGGGCTTGGTTATGCCTGCGCTGCCGCGCTGGCGCGCGAGGGCGCACATGTTATCATTAACGGGCGCAACGCCGAGACACTGACGGCGGCTGAAAACGAGATTAGAAAACTGAAAGCAGGCGCGGTCAGTTCAGTGGTGGCGGATCTGGACAGCGAAGACGGGCGTGCGGCACTTCTGGAGTCATGCGATGCGCCCGATATTCTGGTGACCAATAATGGCGGCCCTCCGCCCGGCACTTATCAGCAATGGGATGAAGCCATGTGGCGTGATGCTTTCACTGCCAATATGATTGCGCCGGCACTGCTTATCCGTGCTGTGGTGGACGGTATGCGCGAACGCAAATTCGGTCGCATCGTCAACATAACCTCAGCCATGGTTAAATCGCCCCACCCCAATATGGGGCTTTCAAATTCGGCCCGTTCGGCTTTGACGGCCTTTTCGAAAGGCTTATCCAAAGAGGTCGCGAAAGATAATGTGACGATTAATAATTTGCTACCCGAGCGTTTTGACACGCAACGCCAGCAGCAAATGGCCGAACTGGCCATGGCACTAAAGAAGATTTCATACGAGGAAGCGTGGGCCGAGATGGAAGCCAGCATTGCCGCCGGCCGCCTCGGACAACCGGAGGAATTAGGTGATGCCTGTGCCTTTTTATGTTCCGAGCAGGCCGGATTTATTTCCGGTCAAAATCTGCAATTGGATGGCGGTTCTTATTCCGGATTGATTTGAGGAGAGACAAATGGTTGTGAATTTAATTGCTCATGGGTTCGTCAGCCTTGTCGCCGTGATGATCATGATTGGCCCGGTGTTTGCCGATTTTAACAAGACCCATGCTACCAATCCTTTATGGACACCCCATGCGCGCTTTCATGTTGTCTGGCAAGTGCTGACCAATTCGGCACTGGCGCTGTTAACCTTGTATTTCATCTGGGGAATGGACAATCTCGTGCTCGGTGCTTTGATGAATTATATCTGGATTGCCACTTTTTTTGCGACAATGGCCGCCATGCCTATGTTTGAAGGGGCACTAGCCGATGTAAACGGTATCAAGCCGTTTGTCTGGAAGTTCGGAAACAAGGTTGTGAAAGTCGATACCAATTTGTTCGGCGCCTCCATCATGACAATTTTCAACACGACCGGCCTCGTATTGGCCTAAGGGTATGAGAATGGCATTGCAAATAACCGCCCTTATTCTCCTCATTGCGGTTACCGCTTTTGTTGGCCGCAGTCTTTATGTTTCACAGCCACTCTTCAAAGAGCATTTGAGTGAAGCACCGGAGGCCGCTTTCACCCTTGCGCCGGTGGAAAAAGCATTGAGTTTTGCCCGCACGCCGGATGGCCGAAGTCTTCTGGTAACAGAGATGAGCCGCAACGGTGTGACGGCCGTTGATCTTGCCGCTGCTACCGGCTCACAAAAATCCGAACCACTGGACTATTTCAGGGCGCTTGGTGAAGAGGGATTGATGCCGCTGATCGGCGGTGAAAGCAAAAACTATGGCTGGCAAGACCTCGGCGTGCCGTTTGATACGCAAACCACCATTATCGCCGCCGGCACCAACTTCAAAGCCCATGCCGAAGAAGTCGGCTTGGAGGACGGACCGTTTCTGTTTCCGAAATTATCAGAGCCGACCGCATGGCAGGTACCTGTGGTCCAGCGCACCAGACTGGATTATGAGGTTGAACTATGCGCGGTTGCCATTGACGACATCGCGTCCGGACAAAAAGGACGTTTTGCATACGTGTTGTGTAATGATCTGACTGACCGATGGGCTTTGCTAAGAAACATTAGTCTTAAAACCCCGCTTGGCCGCACCGGCTTTCCGGAAGGCAAGGGCGGTGAAGGTATGCTGCCTGTTGGCGCTATTTTGACCGTTCCCAAACAGGCTGAATTTTACAATGAAATTGAACTGGGCCTCAGTGTTAACGGTCGTCTGCGCCAGCGTGCCGGTGCGGCTCTGATGATCTGGGATGCAGATGCCATTGCCCAAAAGGCTCTTTCAATTTGCGGTGAGGATTTTTATTTGCACAAAGAGATCCTGAAAATCGCCGAATGCGATGGCCTGAAACGCGGCACGGCGGTTCTGCTTGGTACACCGGAAGGGGTAGCGTTCCAATTGCCCAATATATGGATGCCATGGGCCTATTTGCGCAAAGGCGACATGATTTTGACCTACGGCACCCATCTGGGCATTCTGGAAACCCGCATCGGAAAATAACAGTCAATGGGTAAACAGGACTATAATTTCCCTATTTTAGCGGATTCTGACTGCGGTGTTCACTTAAGACTCCAGAAGGGGCGTCATGGCGGTTAGTGCAGAATATAAAGAAATGGTGTGCGAACTGCTTGAAGGACTCGGGGCGGTGCGCATTAAAAATATGTTCGGCGGGGGAGGGGTCTATTGTGAAGAGGTGATGTTTGCCCTCATCGCCGATGAAACGCTTTATTTTAAAGTTAATGAGACTACGATCCCCTCATATGAGGCGGAAGGATGCAGCCCGTTTGTTTTTGAAATGGCCAATGGCCGTAGCGCGACCATGTCGTACTGGTCTTTGCCGGACTATCTTTATGACGACCCTGAAGAGGCCGCCGTGTGGGCCCGCCGTGCTTTAGATGTTGCCCATGCGGCTAAAGCCGCCAAGCCTGCCCGCACAAAAAAACGCCGCTAAAACTGACGAACAACTCTCATTTCAGCGCGGGTCCGGCGGTAGTCGTAGAGCTGCGCGTTTGACGAGCGCACTTCGCGGGCAACGAAAAGTTGAGGACTAAAGCCGCCTATGGTGAAAGCCCTGTTAAAAAGGGATATATCCAGTTGCCAGATGCTGTCTCTGCGGGATGAGCCATCCAATACGAAAGGAAGCCACTGGCCCTTATACCGTACCCGCTGTATTTCACCGCCGATGCCCAGTGTAAATCCCCGCGGCAGGGCTATTGATGTCCCCAGCCGAAACCGGCGGGTAGCATTGCGCCATCTTTCCGCTTCGGTCTGCTCCCAGATATAGTTTGCCATGCCCTCAAGGCGCACGGTGGGGGATGCAATGTATGTGCCACCCAGTCCAAGGACCGTTTGATATCCGTCAAGATGTTTTTGCGTCCGAAAAGAACGCTCATACCGGGAGAGGCGCCCGTCAATCTGAAGGCTCCGGGTGGGGCGGTGAATAATTTCAAGAGAGGGCCCGGTTTCCCGGTTGTAACGTCGACCGGCCGTCAGGTTCATACGGACGTTGGCCAGTATGCTGAATTCCGTATCCGGACCGGTAAGCAGGCGCGGCCCGATATGGGCGGAGATTGTGGTTCTGTCAAAACTTTTGGCGGCATAATCCTGACGTGAAATCGAACCGCCGGTTCGCAATCTGATCTTGTCGCCCAGAGGATACTGATATTCCCCTCCTGTCCAGATATTAACACCGATTCCTGATTTTGAGCCGGATTCTTCACCAAAGCGGAAAGGCAGCCCGAAAATATATACTGTGTCGTTCTCCGATGCGGCATTGATATTGGTGCTGGGTGCCAGAGAGATGCCGAAATAACTACTCCAGCGTCTGCGTTGCCGTATCAAGGTTAAAAAGTACCGGATATTGGCAGCGACAACCGGAGGCGGATTGCCCGCCAGAGCACGTTCAAAGTTTTCACGGGACAAATCATCGTCGCCTTTCAGAAAAAAAGCACGTGCCAATTCGAGCCGTACCCGCACAAGACCCGGATTGTTTGTCAAAATTGACCGGAAGGCGGTAATGGTCTGATCGAGTAAAGCATTTTTCCTGTCTTCTGCCGTTTCCCGACTGGCTACTTCCAGAGACGTCAACCCCAACAGAAACAGGGCCTCTATGGTGCTGAGGTCACCGGGTGGCAGGGATTGCAGTATTTTTAGAGCCTCCTCAAAGCGCCCCGTGTCAATGAGCCTTTGGGCGTATGCCATAGAGGCGCCGGAGGAGGACAGGGAAGGAGTTACAGGGTCAGCTATGGACTCAGCCATAACCGAAACTGGGGACAGGGCAAAAATAACAACAGCGGCCAGTGCTATTAAAGTGGCTCTTGAGGGTAAGGTTTTAATCATTTCTAATCATTGTTATTTCTATAGGAAAACCCTCAGGTACGAGAGGAGCATCGCTGTCTATCCCGACGTCACCATCGTACTATTGTCTGAACCCGCCCCGCCATATTTTCTTTGCGATGATTGAGAGTCCGCCACAGGCCGGAAGACGCGGAGAGACCGGAGATTCAAGTGTGTTGAGAGAGTTGTTTAATGGCCCTTGAACTGTGCCGGGCGTTTTTCAAGAAAAGCCTTGACCCCTTCGCGGAAATCGCCGCTGCGTCCGGCCTGTCTTTGTGACTGGCGTTCCAGATTCAATTGTTCTTCATAAGAATTGTCCGGGCTTTCCCAAAAAGCGCGGCGGATGAGACCAAGAGCCCGGGTCGGCCCCTGAGCCATTTCATGGCCCAGTTTAATCGCTTCCTCCATCAAAGCCTCATCATCATAGACCCTGTTAATGAGACCCCATTCAAGAGCCTTTTCGGCCGGTAATTTTTCACCCATCAGAGCGAGTTCCCTGGCACGGGCCATACCCACCAACCGGGGGAGGAGCCAGGTTGAACCGCCATCGGGCACCAGGCCAATCCGCCGAAAAGCCTGCAGAAAATAAGCCGACCGTCCTGCCAAAACCATGTCGCCCATCAGCGCAAAACTCATGCCGACACCGGCAGCCGGGCCGTTAACCGCCGTCAAAAACGGTACGGGCAGATTGCGCAAACGGCGCAGGATCGGATGATAGCCGGTCTCTAACGCAGAACCGGCATCATTGGCACCTTCTCTATTATCACCGCGCCCTGACAGATTTGCCCCCGTACAAAAGCCGCGCCCTTCGCCTGTCATTAACAGGCAACGAAACCCGTTGTCAGACGTCTCTACATAATCCAGAACCTCCGATAATCCCTCCAGCATTTCCGGAGAGACGGCATTCATAACTTCCGGATGGTTAAGGGTGATAATACCCAACTGGCCATCACTATCCAGCTTGACACGATTAAATTCCACCGACTCTACTCCTGCTTGATTAACTTTTGTGTCTCATGGGCTCATTCCGGAAGCCCATCCTGACGGGGCGTCATGCTAGCCCTCAAAGGGATTGTTTTCAAGAGCATGAGAAATCCCCCAATTTCTCCCGTTAACCGGATTTTTTTGGGGAGCTTTGCCGGTTTGTTATGGGGTTTCCCGTTGCGCAAGCATGAGGTTGTGCTACCATGAGGCTGTGCACCCGTGAGAGGGTACGGCCGCATGAGTTAAGAGGAGGATAATGTTATGAGTGTTGCAGAAGACAGACTTAATGTAGTCGCCACACCTACGGGGCAGACCGGCGAAACTATGCAAAATATACTTGAGCGCCAAAAACAGGCTCACAGGGAGGCTGGCCCCCCGAGCGTCGAGAAACGTATTGAGTGGATTGACCGGGCTATTGCATTACTGGTGGATAATCAGTCCGAGATTGCCGAAGCTATTTCCTCTGACTTTGGTCACCGCAGTTCAGAGATGAGTTTACTGACCGATGTTATGGGTTCTGTCGGTCCGTTGAAGCACGCCAAAGAAAATATTCACCGGTGGGTAAAACCGGAAAAGAGAAAGCCTCAATTTCCCTTAAACCTGATGGGAGCCAAGGCGCGGGTTGAATATCAGCCGTTAGGGTGTATTGGTGTTATTAGCCCGTGGAATTTTCCCGTTAATCTTACATTTGCGCCGTTGGCGGGTATTTTTGCAGCCGGTAACCGTTGTATGATCAAGCCGTCCGAATACACGCCGGCAAGTTCTGAACTGATGAGGCGCATGTTCAGTGAAGCCTATGATGAAACGGAAGTCACCGTCATTACGGGTGGTCCGGAAACAGGCGAGGCCTTTAGCCGTTTGCCCTTTGACCATCTTTTGTTTACGGGTGCTACCTCCGTTGCACGCCATGTTATGCGGGCGGCATCAGAAAATCTGGTGCCGGTTACGCTGGAACTTGGTGGTAAATCCCCCGTGATTATTTCCGACAGTGCGGACATGGAGGACGCTGCGGCACGAGTCATGAACGGCAAAACCATGAATGCGGGGCAGATCTGTTTAGCGCCGGACTATGTTTTTGTGCCAAAAGGAGAGGGAGACAATTTCGTGCGTGAGGCAACCCGCTCTGTGGAATCCATGTTTCCAACTCTGAAAGATAATCCGGATTATACGTCTGTTATCAATCAGCGGCATTATGACCGCTTGCGGGGCTATCTTGAAGATGCTGACAGCAAGGGTGCTAAACTCGTCGAGATTAATCCGGCGAAGGAAGATTTCAGCCAGCAGGCAACCCACAAGATTCCACCTACCATTGTGCTTAATCCTACCGATGACATGAAAGTCATGCAGGATGAAATTTTTGGTCCCGTTTTGCCGGTTAAGGAATATCAATCGGTGGATGAGGCCATTGATTATGTCAATGATCATGATCGGCCTCTCGGGCTTTATTACTTTGGCCGGAATGAAACCGAGGAGCGTAAACTGCTGGACAGAACAACCTCCGGTGGAGTCACCCTCAATGACGTGATTATGCATGTCTCCATGGAGGATTTACCGTTTGGAGGTGTCGGCCCCAGCGGTATGGGGTCGTATCATGGTGTTGACGGCTTCCATACTTTCAGCCACGCCAAGGCGGTTTATGTGCAGTCAAAGTTCAAGATGGTAGCGGAGATGTTCCGTCCACCATACGGAGAAAAGACCCGGAAACGGATTGCAACCGGCATTAAAAAGTAGGAGCTTATACGCTAGCTTTTCCTCTAAAAGCAGCCGGGAATCAGACCCGCCGGCTTTGCCATGCGCCATCGGCACCAATTGTCAAGACATCAGGTCAGGCCGGTCCTCACCTGATGCCTGTCTCTTCTGCTTGCTCTCCTGTCTGGTGTTCTTAATTTCATGTGATAACATCATGGCACCGCAAAAGGCGGTTCCCGGAACCACTATGCCTAAAACCGGTTAATGGCGTCTCTTCCTACCGGGCGCGCAAAACGAAACTTACAGGGGCATCTTTCCCACAATCGCCCGTGCGCAGATCAAGGACAACGCCGCGCGCATTGAACCATTCTCCCAAGGCCTGCAAACGGTTTTCATGAAGTTTTCTGACGGCCTCGTCCCCAAAAACACCCATCGCGACTATCGGATGGCAATGATCAAGCACTAACCGGCCCCTTCGGGCAAGACCTGCCTGAAGCGCCGCATCAAGATCATTGGGTCCGGCCTGTGGGTCGGCACTTTGCGGATCGAAAACAATTTTCCATGACTGTTGCTGAATATCCTCAGCAACAACTGAAACCGGAGTATCCCTCGAGGTGCACCCGATGAGTAAGGACCCCAGTACAACAGTTGCCAGAATTGCTTTATTCATTTTTTGATACCTCTATACTTGACTTGTTTACCCATAGCCGGTTTCCAGAGAGATTAATATAAACTAACGGCAGATCAAAAGGTAGGGTTGGAAGAAAACGGAGCCGGCCTGACCCCTAAACCGGTCAGGGTGACTTACCCGCTGTTTGTAGGAATGGGTGGCCTGAGCAGAAAGTCAGGCAGATGGGCGTTGCTTTCAGGCTCATCCGGGACTTCTTTTTGCCCCTGAGCGTTGGCCCGTTGCCGCCTGTCATCCTTTTTAGGCCGATTGCCTTTTTTGGCAGATGTCTTCTTTTGCCCGCTGCGGCCTTCCGGGTCAGGAGAAGTCTGTTGGCGTTTTGCAGCCTGTGCACGCCCCCGACTGCGTTTGCGGGGTTGTGTCTCCTCCGTGCCGGCATCTTTATCAATATTGTGTCCTGTGTGAGAGTCAATTTTGCGGCCAATAAGAGTTTCAATAGCTTCAATATATTTGATATCGCGGGGGGTAACGAGAATGAAGGCACGTCCCGTTCGTCCAGCCCGGCCCGTACGGCCTATGCGGTGAATGTAATCTTCCGCATGGGTTGGTACGTCAAAATTAAAGACATGGCTAACCTCGGGGATATCCAGCCCGCGGGCGGCTACATCGCTGGCTACCAGAAGGGTTGTTTCGCCGTTTCTAAATTTATTGAGGGTCTGTAGACGGATGTGCTGGTGCATATCACCGTGCAGAGCGCCGATATTGAAATTGCTCTTTTCGAGAGTACGTTGAAGAGATGAGACATCGCGTTTGCGGTTACAGAAAATAAGGCCGCTTTCTATCTTTTCTTCCCGCAAGATTTTTTCAAGAGCGCGGTTCTTATTGTCTGTCCCTACGGTAATCATAAACTGCGTAATGGTGCTTGCCGCAGATGTCGGGGGTGAAACTTCAATACGCTCAGCGCCCTGCAAAAAATTCTCCGACAAACGCTGAATCTCCGGTGGCATAGTCGCCGAAAAAAGAAGCGTCTGGCGGGTAAAAGGTATTTTTTTGCAAATCTCTTCAATGTCCGGAATGAAGCCCATGTCCAGCATCCGGTCAGCTTCATCAATAACCAAAATCTGAACTCCATTGAGCATCACCTTGCCACGCTGGAAGTGATCCAACAGCCGGCCGGGTGTGGCAATAAGAACATCAACGCCCCGGTCCAGATTTCTGTCCTGTTCAGTAAATGACACACCTCCGATGAGGAGGGCCATGGTGAGTTTGTGGTTTTTTCCATATTTTTCGAAATTTTCGGAAACCTGAACGGCCAACTCGCGTGTTGGCTCCAGAATAAGCGACCGGGGCATACGGGCCCGGGCGCGGCCACGTGCCAGCCGGTCAATAATCGGTAGAGTAAAAGAAGCCGTTTTTCCCGTACCGGTCTGAGCAATCCCCAAAACATCGCGTCCTTTCAGGATGGTAGGAATGGCGTTTTCCTGAATGGGGGTCGGGGTCGTATAGCCAGCCGTTTCAATGGCGTCTAAAAGGGCGCTATCCAATCCGAGTTCTTTGAATGTCATATTGATTGAAAGGGCTACAGTGCGCTCAAGAGCGGTTTTGCGCTACGATGGCGCATACGAAAAAACATATTCTCTTATACCAGAGTAGAACTCTTATCGAGTGGTTGAGCAGATCTCTATTATCAGAGTTCCTGTTTAGCGGGAAGGCCTAAGCCTGTACCGGTAAATGTAGCAGATTCTATTTTTATGTCAAGGTGCCACGGTGAAGACGTTTTACCGGTCATTAATTTGTTAGTCATTAATATTGTGTTCAGATATCAAGGCCGTCGGCAAAAGCAGCGCGTTCCTGTATGAATGCAAACCGGTGTTCCGGCTTAACGCCCATCAGATGATTAATAAGCGTGTTTGTGTTTTTGCGGTGCCGGTCGGGCGTTGTAACGCGCAATAAAGTGCGGGTTTCCGGACTCATGGTCGTTTCCCGAAGCTGGGCCGGAAGCATTTCACCAAGTCCTTTAAAGCGGCCGATATCTACGTTCCTGCGCTTGTCAAAGGCTGTCTCCAGTAATTCATCCTTGTGAGTGTCATCTCTGGCGTAGGCCGTGCGGGCCCCCTGAGAAAGGCGGTAGAGAGGCGGGACGGCAAGGTAAAGATGCCCGTTGTTAATTAAATCCGGCGTCTGGGTGTAAAAGAAGGTCATCAACAAAGAAGCAATATGAGCGCCGTCCACATCGGCATCCGTCATAATGACGACTTTTTCATAGCGCAACGCGCCTTCTTTATAGTTGCGTCCCACGCCACAACCCAATGCTAAAACAAGGTCGGCAATTTGCTGGTTCTGGTGCAGTTTACTCTCGCCGGCGCTGACAACATTAAGGATTTTGCCACGCAGGGGAAGCACCGCCTGAGTATGGCGGTTGCGTGCCTGTTTGGCTGATCCTCCGGCACTGTCACCTTCCACAATAAAAATCTCAGCCCCTTCCGCTTCATTGATAGCGCAGTCGGCAAGTTTACCGGGCAAGCGTAATTTGCGGGTGGCCGACTGGCGGTTGACTTCACGCTCTTTACGGGAACGCAACCGCTCTTCCATGCGCTCAACAACCCATTCCAGCAAACTGTCCGCCTGACCCGGGGCTGCCGTAAGCCAGTGCTCAAAATGATCACGGATGGTGTTTTCAACGAGGCGGGTGGCTTCGGCACTGACCAGTTTTTCTTTGGTTTGCCCCTGAAATACAGGTTCCTGAATGAAGATCGATAAAATGGCGCTCGCTGTGCCAAGAACATCATCGGCTGTAATCCTGGCGGCGCGTTTATGGCCGGAAAGATCTCCGTAGGCCCGCAACCCTTTTGCCAGGGCCGTGCGTAACCCTTGTTCATGGGAACCACCTGCGGGTGTTGGAATGGTATTGCAGTAAGAGTGCAGAGCATTGTTTGTATCACTGACCCAGGCAATGGCCCATTCTACAGCACCGCCGCCTTTTGGTTTATCGATGCGTCCGCAAAACGGAGCGGCGGTGACCGTTGTCTTGCCGCCTAATAAGGCTGCCAGATAATCCTGCAGGCCGTTGGGAAAATGAAGCTGCGCTTTGGCCGGCGTATCACCGTGCTGTTGTGGGCATTGCCAGTTAATTTTTACATTGCCAAACAGATAAGCCTTGTCGCGAGCCGTGTGATAAAGGGCGGTCGAATTAAAACGTGCCGTCTTACCAAAAATCTCCGGGTCCGGATGAAACCTAATGGCGGTGCCGCGCCGGTTGCCGGTTTTTCCCTTTTTGCTTAAGGAGGATGTTGGTTGACCCCGTTTATAACGTTGCTGATAGAGCGTCTTATTGCGTATAACTTCTACCTCAAGCCAGTCGGACAGGGCGCTAACGACAGAAACCCCCACACCATGGAGGCCACCGCTAGTTTCATAAGCGTTACCGTTAAATTTTCCACCAGCGTGGAGAGTAGTCATGATCACTTCAAGGGCGGATTTCTTTTTGTAGCGGGGGTGAGCATCCACCGGAATACCCCGGCCATTATCAACAATTGTTAAGGAACCGTCTTTATGGAGGGTTATGTCTATGCGGGAAGCATGATGGGCAATGACCTCATCCATGGCATTGTCCAGAACTTCGGCAAAAAGATGATGAAGCCCCCGTTCATCGGTTCCTCCGATATACATGCCGGGCCGGCGGCGAACCGGCTCCAGCCCTTCCAGAACTTCGATATCACGTGCGTCATAAGAGGAGGAGGATGCAGAACTGCCGGTTTTACGTGTGTTCCCGGTTTTTTTTGCCGTTCTGACTGACGTTTTTTTAGTAGCGGTCTTTTTAGTTTTAACTTTAGATGCAGATTTGCGAGATGCGGGTTTGCGCGTGCTCTGAGACGCAAAAAGGTCAAGGTTTTTTTGAGCAGGAGCTTTAGAGGCTTTAGACGTTTTAGATGTTCTGGTTTTGCGTGTCGGCATGAAGAAGCTCAGGGTGACTCCCGGGGCGAATCAAAGAATGGTTCCGGCAGTTTAAAGGGGCAGGGAGTATCCCCCAAGAACTGTCTTGCAAATTTACCGTTTTTTGTCATTCTTGAGGATATAGAGACAAGAACGGGGATATTGACCATGACACTGATTGCTTCTTCTTTAAGACTGCCGTGTGGTGCCGTTTTGAAAAACCGGTTGGCGAAGGCTGCCATGACAGAAGGGTTGGCAGACCCGCTCAACAGGGCTACGGCACGCCATGTAAACTTGTATCATCGTTGGTCTACCGGAGGAGCGGGGATGCTTTTAACGGGGAATGTGCAGGTAGACCGGCGGTATCTGGAGCGCCCCGGCAATGTTGCTATTGACGGACAGCAGGCTAATGAGGCCATGGAGGCCCTGCGGCTCTTTGCGGCGGCCGGCACGGCGGCCGGCAATCATTGCTGGATGCAAATAAGTCATGCCGGCCGTCAGACACCGGCATCGGTCAATCCGGAACCTGTCGGTCCCTCTGACATTGGCCTTTCGATGCCGGGCGGGCAGTTTGGTAAACCCCGTGCCCTTAAGAATACGGAGATTGAAGAGGTCATAGAGCGTTTTGCCTCTGCAGCCCGTGTAGCACGGGATACAGGATTTACAGGTGTTCAAATTCATGGCGCTCATGGTTATCTGATCAGCGAGTTTCTTTCACCTGATGTCAATGTTCGTGATGATGAGTGGGGCGGGTCTTTAGAAAACCGGGCACGCCTGTTGCTGTCCGTTGTACGGGCCGTGCGGGATGCCGTGGGCGCAGACTTTCCGGTAGCTCTCAAACTCAATTCGGCAGATTTTCAAAAGGGCGGTTTTGCTCCGGAAGACTCCCTGCAAGTTGTGCGCTGGCTCAATGATGAAGGCATAGATTTATTAGAAATATCCGGTGGTACTTACGAGCAACCACGCATGGTGGGCAGTGACTCGATGACCCTTAATCCGGAACTTAGTGAAACCCGTCGTGAAAGCACCCTTGCCCGTGAGGCGTATTTTCTGGAATATGCCAAAGACATTCGCGAGGTAGCCGGCATGCCATTAATGGTAACCGGAGGTTTTCGCACCAAGGGGGCCATGGAGGCGGCCCTTGAGGCCGATGCTCTTGATGTTATCGGGATCGGGCGGCCTCTTTGTGTAGATCCTTCTTTTCCTAACAGACTCCTGAACGGGTCGGTTACGGAAGGACCCCGTTTTGAGAAAAGTTTACGGATTGGCCCGGGCTTTTTAGGCCCGAATAGTTCTGTCAATCTGATTAAAGCTCTCAATGGCTGGGGAGCACAGGGATGGTTCTGCCTTCAACTTATCCGCATGGGAGACGGCAAAAACCCGGACATCAAAATGGGCGCGTTACGCGCTTTTATAAATTATCAGAAAAACGAAACGGCTACAGCAAAGGCGCTATTGCAAGAATAACGCAAACCAAAAAAGGCGTTATTGCAAGACTAAACCGTTAACCAACCCTAGACGGAATAGTACATATCAAACTCAACAGGATGAGGCGTCATCTTATAGCGTTCCGCTTCTTCTTTCTTGAGTTCAAGGTAACTGTCTATCTGACCGTCCGTGAAGACGTCGCCTTGTTTCAAAAACTCGCGATCCTCGTCCAACGCATCACAGGCCTGTCGTAGCGAAGCGCATACGTGCGGCATCAGGTCCAGTTCTCTTTTGGATAAGAAGTACAGATTTTTGTCTGAAGGTTCACCCGGGTCAATTTTGTTGACAATCCCATCGAGCCCCGCCATCAACATAGCAGAGAACGCCAAATAGGGATTGGCCGCAGGGTCGGGGAAGCGGATTTCAATCCGCTTACCGGACGGCGAATGGGAAACCGGAATACGGCAGGATGCCGACCGGTTATGAGCGGAATAAGTCAGCAACACCGGTGCTTCATATCCGGCCACCAAACGCTTGTAGCTATTGGTCGTGGGATTTGCGAAGGCGTTAATGGCGCGGGCGTGTTTGATAATACCGCCGATGTAATAAAGACATTCTTGTGAAAGCCCGGCGTATTGGTCTCCGGCAAACAAAGGCTTACCGCCTTTCCAGATCGATTGATGACAATGCATGCCGGTTCCATTGTCGCCGTAAACGGGTTTAGGCATGAAGGTTGCCGTCTTGCCGAAAGAGTGCGCTACGTTATGCACTACATATTTGTATTTCTGGACGTCATCGGCAATGTTCGTCAGTGTGTTAAAGGTAATGCCTAGTTCATGCTGCCCGGCAGCCACTTCATGGTGATGTTTTTCTACCGATACACCCATTTCGGTCATAACGCTCAGCATTTCGGAACGTAAATCCTGTTCTGCATCGACAGGAGGTGTCGGGAAATATCCGCCTTTCGTGCGGGGGCGATGCCCCATGTTGCCGGTTTCATAGGGAGTGTCCATATTGCTGGGTAATTCTCTGCCGTCCAGCATAAAACCCGTGTTGTAGGGATCTACCGAGAAGAGAACACTATCAAAGATAAAAAACTCAGGTTCCGGACCGAAAAAAACCTGATCGCCTATACCGGTCTCTTTGAGGTATTCTTCAGCCGCTTTAGCCGTATTGCGGGGGTCACGATCATAAGGTTTCGTATTGCCGGGTTCGAAAATGTCGCACATCAGCACAAGAGTAGGCTGGGCGAAGAAAGGATCAACCACGGCACTTTCCGCATCAGGCATGAGCAACATGTCTGATTTGTCAATGCTACGCCAGCCGGCAATGGAGGAGCCGTCAAAAGGAATCCCGTTTTTGAAGGCGCTGGCATCCATCATAGAGGCGTCCATGGTGAGATGCTGCCATTTACCGCGTGGATCGGTAAAACGGATGTCAACGAATTTGATGCCCTTCTCCTTGATTGTTTTCTGAATGGTATCCACAGCCGCCATGGCGATTATCCTTTTTTTATGATGGGTACGGTTGACCCGCAATCAGGGCTCTATTTGGCACGATATGAGCATTCTGTAAAGGGTTTTGAGGTCATTTATAGCATTTTGTTCTATCCGGCAGTCCTGATAAACTCACTCAGGGAGCCGATGTAATCTCACGGAAAGAAAGAGAGAAGAGGGAAAGTATGCCGGATAAAAAGATGATGCCAGATAGGTTGATTGATGAGCGGACACCGGTTCTGGTGGGCTGTGGGCAGCGGGTTCAGAAGGGTGGGGCGTTGGAGGAAGCAAAATCACCTCTCACGCTTATGTCCGAGGCCGCCCGGTTGGCGGCTAAAGATAGTGGTCTGGGCGACAGGCTCCGGGGTGAGGTGGACAGCGTGTGTGTGGTGCGATTTATCATAGATTCACCCGGCGTACGTGAGTTTCCTTTCGGGCGTTACACCAACCCTCCGGCGACGTTGGCAAGACTGACGGGAACCAAACCGGACAGGTTGTTCTACGGACCAACCGGTGGAAACTCACCGCAATATCTCATTAATGCCATGGCTGACCGTATCGCCGAAGGAGAGGTGAACGTCGCTCTCGTGGGAGGGGGCGAATGTTTTTTCAGTTTCATGAAGGCTATGGGCAAGGGGATAACGCTGGATTGGGGAGATGATCCGGGAGGTGATTGCATTAACCTCGGGGTTGAACGGGATGGGGTGAGTACGGTTGAGCGTACCCATGGATTGCAGTTTCCGGTCAATGCTTATCCGTTATTCGAGAATGGCATCCGGCATCACAAAAAACGTAAGAGTGAAGCCCACCGGTTCAAGTTGGGAGAGTTGTTTGCGCCCTTCTCCGAGGTTGCTGCCCATCATCCACAAGCGTGGTTTCCGGTAGCGCGCAGCGCGGAGGAAATTGCAACCCCCGGACCGGATAACCGCTATGTGGGTTTTCCTTATACGAAATATATGAACGCCGTCATGCAGGTAGACCAGGCAGCCTGCGTTGTGATGATGGCCTATGGTGTGGCGCAGGCTTTGAATATTCCTAAAGAGAAATACGTGTTTCTCCACGGGGGGGCAGAAGCCAATGACATCTGGCATGTAACGGAAAGAGTGAACTATCACAGTTCTCCGGCCATTCGCACCATAGGACGCAAGGCGCTGGATATGGCCGGGTGGCGTATTGATGATGTTGATTATTTTGATATCTATTCGTGTTTTCCCTCGGCCGTTCAAATTGCCCGGGAAGCATTGGGCATTGCCGATGATGACCTACGCTCCTTAACGGTAACAGGCGGTTTGCCTTATTTTGGGGGTGCGGGAAACAGTTACGTTATGCACTCGGTAGCAACCATGATGGACAGGCTCCGCGCCAAACCCGGCTCCCGGGGAATATGCACGGCCAACGGGTGGCATCTGACCAAGCATGCCATCGGGCTTTACTCAACAACGCCGAGGGAAGGCACGTGGCAACGTGAGGAGGCCTCTACTTATCAGGCCGAGATTGACAATGAACCCCATCCGGTAGCAGTGGACCATCCTCGGGGCGCTGCCCGTGTGGAAACCTATACGGTCGTACACAACCGAAACGGTCCTCATATCGGCCTTGTTATCGGACGGCTGGAAGATGGCAACGGACGTTTTATTGCCCATACGCCATCAGAGCCCGGGATGTGGTCTGACATGATGACCCGTGACTGGTTTGACCTCCCCGGTCATGTCGGGGCCGGTGAAGATGGCCGCAATATCTTTACACCGGGTGGCAGTGCGTGACCTCATGCCAAGAATAATTATGGTACGACATGGACGTGCGGCCGCTCACTGGACGCAAGACCGTGACCCGGGGCTGGACGAGCATGGCCATGCACAGGCCGGGCAAGCCGTAGCAACCATTGAGGGTTTATTGATTGCTTCCCCACCGGAGGTATCTGTGCTGACAAGTCCTTTATTAAGGTGCCGTGAAACGGCAGCTCCTCTGGAGCGGCATTGGCAGACAGAGGCAACGGTATGTGCGGGGGTTTCTGAAATACCGTCACCGGACAATCTTTCTCTGGAGAGCAGGGGACCCTGGCTACAGCGCATTATGAGCGGCAGCTGGCAGGATGCCAACTCTGATCCCGACAGTAAAGGGATAGCGTTATCCCGGTGGCGGAGCGGTGTTATAAAGGTCCTTACGGGTTGTACTGCGGACGCTGTCATCTTTAGTCATTTTGTGGCTATCAACGTAGCAGCAGGTTTTGCCCGGGGAATCGATGATGTTGTCTCCTTTCGGCCCGACAACGGGTCATGCACGGTTTTTGAAAGTGACGGAAGTGCTTTGCATCTCGTGAAGCAGGGGCATGAGGCGCAAACGCAAGTTAACTGATTGACAGAAATTGACGGGAAAGGGTTCCCCATGACTGCTGTTTTGACGTGTGAGCAAATGAGTAAGGCGGACCGCCTAGCCGTAGAGCAGGGGGTGTCCGGTCTGACCCTGATGGAAAATGCCGGACAAGCCGTTGCACAGTCACTTATGGAGACGTTTGATAAGTCAGTGCCGGTTAAGGTCTTGTGCGGGCCGGGTAATAATGGGGGAGACGGATTTGTAGCTGCACGTCATTTGCGCGAGGGAGGCTGGATGGTAGATGTATATCTTTCAGGCAGCCCGGAAAACTTGGCGGGTGATGCGGCCGAAATGGCACGGCGCTGGATGAATGAAGGGGGAGGGGATGAAACGTCCTCTATTAAGTCCCTGAGAGATTTAACCGGTGAAGGTGCCGGCCCGGATAATGTCATTGTGGATGCTTTGTTTGGTGCCGGACTCGTGCGGGATATAACCGGAGAAGCGGCCGACGCCATAAACATTGTACGGGAGTGCGGTGCGCCGGTCATTGCCGTTGATATGCCGAGCGGCATTGATGGTGATGGAGGTTTTGTCAGGGGGTATGCACTGCGGGCGGTGCGGACGGTGACTTTTTTTCGTCCCAAGCCGGCACACTTTTTAATGCCCGGGCGGCATTATTGCGGGCAGATTACCGTCGCCGATATCGGTATCCCCCCCTCAGTATTGGAAAGCATAAACCCATCCCTGCATTACAATGAAGCAAAATTGTGGAGCAAGGTCATGCCACACGCCGCTGTCGGGGGGCATAAATATGAGCGCGGTCATGTGGTTGTCATATCGGGCGGGCCGCTTTCGACAGGTGCCGCACGTCTTGCAGCACGCGGTGCTCTCCGGACCGGTGCCGGTGTTGTAACCGTGGCCGGTGCGCCGGATGCGGCACTGGTTAATGCTTCTCATCTGACATCTATCATGGTAGAGGCTTTTGATGACACCTCCGTGCTGGAGAGATTACTTCAGGACCGGCGTAAAAATGTCATTGTCATTGGGCCGGGTAACGGAGCGGGAGAAGAAACCAGAACAAGAGTGGCGTGCGTTCTTGCCTCACAAGCGGCTGTGGTGCTGGACGCTGACGGGTTGACCTCGTGGGCGGAAGAGGCACCGCGTTTATTTGCCCTTATTGCCGAACGCGAAGGGGCTGTGGTTCTCACACCCCATGAAGGCGAGTTTGCACGGTTATTTCCTGATATAAACCATGTTTCCAAAACAGCCCGCGCCTGTGAAGCCGCCCGTAGATCGGGGGCCGTTGTTATTCTCAAAGGGGCTGATAGTGTCATTGCAACACCGCAAGGGACCTGTGCCCTGAATGATAACGGACCACCGTTTTTAGCTACGGCCGGGTCAGGTGATGTTTTGGCGGGTATGGTCGGCGGACTATTGGCACAAGCCATGCCCGCCTTTGAGGCGGCGGCCATGGCGGTATGGATGCACGGGGCGGCGGCGGACTCTTTTGGCGGTCCCGGGCTGATTGCCGAAGATTTGCCCGATAGAATACCCTCCGTTTATGAATGGCTGGACCACAGATAATTAGCGGACCAATGACACAGTCCTTTTCCGCATCCCTTGCTACCATAAATGACAGATGCGTCATTCGTCACGGACACCCCTCTGACCTGAGCAGCCTCGTTGATATCTACAATCACTATATTCGCGAAACGGCGATCACTTTTGATATCACCCCCTACACAATAGAAGAACGGCGGGCATCATGGTTTGAGTCGTTTGAAGAGGAAGGACGCTATCAATGCCTCGTGGCAGAAGAAGATCACCGCATTGTGGGTTATGGGTGCAGCACAAAATTTCGCCCTAAAGCGGCTTATGGCCTGTCGGTGGAAACCAGCATCTATCTTGATCCTCAATATTGTCATCAAGGGTACGGGCCACCTCTTTATGACTCTCTTTTGGCACGATTGTCTGCAACGGGTGTTCATCGTGCATACGCGGGGATTACCCTGCCCAATCCGGCCTCCGTGGCTCTTCATCAGAGTCTCGGGTTCAGACCCTGTGGTCTGTTTCGGGAGGTAGGCTTCAAGTTTGAGCAATATTGGGATGTGGCATGGTTTGAAAAAACTTTCTGATAAGCCTTCGGTCTCTCCGGGAGAGGGACTGGCGCTTGGGCGTTGTGGCTGCTATAGAGCGGGGCTACGCACAACAGCAGAGGGGTCAATGACCCAAAAGCGGGCGTGGTGAAATTGGTAGACACGCAGGCTTTAGGTGCCTGTGCCGCAAGGCATGGGGGTTCAAGTCCCTCCGCCCGCACCAATATTGGGTTATAATTGTTATGGTTTGGATTAGTTGATGAAATGAGTGGGTCTCATGCAGGTAACAGAAACAGAATCTGACGGGCTAAAACGCGCCTTTAAAATTGTTGTGGAGAGTGCAGACCTTAGTGGCCGGCTGGATAAGCGGCTGGAGGAGGCAAAGTCTCAGGTTAATCTGAAAGGATTTCGCCCGGGCAAGGTTCCGGTTGGTCATTTACGTAAAGTCTTTGGCCGCCAGTTTATGAGCGAGATTGTCCAGCAAGTTATTGGAGAAACCAGTGTGCAGGCGTTGGAGGAGCGCTCTTTGCGCCCCGTGCAGCGACCTCATATTCATATTGAGGGGGATGCGGAGGCGGTTATGGCCGGTGAGGCGGATTTGGCATACTCCATGGAGTTTGAATTTCGTCCTGACATAGAAATCATGGATTTATCGACTCTTGCAGTAGAGAGAGAGACGGTTGCGGTAACGGAAGAGGCCATTGATGAGGCGGTTGGGCGGTTGGCGGCCAATCAGAAAAATTACGGGGATGCACCTGAAAAAACCAAGGCTGAAGAAGGGCACAGGCTAACCGTTGATTTTGTAGGACGTATCAACGGAGAGTCTTTTGAAGGGGGTACGGCAGAGGATGCGCATCTTGAGCTAGGGTCCGGTCAGTTTATTCCGGGTTTTGAAAATCAGCTGATAGGGAGTTCGGTGGGGGATACGCCGGAGGTGACGGTGACATTTCCGGATGATTATCCGGCCGAGCACCTCAAGGGCAAAACGGCTGTCTTTGAGGTCACCGTGAAGGGTGTTGCGGTGCCGCAGGAGGTGGTCGTTAATGATGAGTTTGCCAAGAATTTCGGTATGGAAAGTCTGGCCCGGTTGAGAGATGAGATGGGAAAGCAGATTGCAAGAGATTATGAGACTCTTGCCCGCAGCAAAGTCAAGCGGCTGCTGCTGGACGAGATCGATCAACACTACAGTTTTGATTTACCGCCGAGTCTGGTTAGCCATGAGTTTGATCAACTCTGGAAGCAGGTTCAGGCTCAAAATCAGGCACAAGCTCAGGAAGTTCAAGGAGGGGAAGAAGCATCAGAGGCTCCGGAACCGGAAAAACAGGACCAAGAAAATGCGGAGGATGATGCCCTCAAGGCAGAATATCAGGGGATGGCGGAAAGGCGGGTGCGCCTCGGGCTGGTGTTGGCGGAAATCGGAGAAAAAAATAATATCGACGTTGAAGAAGGGGAGATCCAGCAGGCTCTGGCTAATCATGTCCGGCAATTTCCGGGTCAGGAGCAGAAGGTTTTTGACCTGTACAAAGAGCGGCCTGATCTGATGGATCAAATCCGCATGCCGCTTTTCGAGGAGAAGGTTGTTGATTTTATTCTGGAACGGGTGCAGGTCACAGACCGGCAGGTAACGCCGGAAGAATTGCGGCGTGATCCTGACGAGGAGGGCGGGGCGTCATCCCGTGTGACGGGTAAGACGGCCAAAAAAGCATCCGCCAAAAAGACTGCCGCTAAGAAAAAGACGGGTGCCAAAAAAACGGCGGCAAAGAAAAAGGCCACCGCTAAAAAGACCTCAAAGTGAGCCTTTTGAAATAATATTAGGGGGTTTTGGGTTTGAAATAATATTAGGTGTTTTTGAATTCGTGTTCTATAATCAATATGTTGCACGAGGTTTTATATGTTATACATAAAGAGATTTATAAAATTCACCTGCCTTCTGAATTTAGAGTGATTATACACAGTAGTAATCAAAGGCAATCTCCCACGATTCACTGTCCTACCGGTATTGAGCCTCGTTGAGCCGCCAATAGGCTTTGGTGTTCTTGAGGGCTTCGTCTTCCTTAGCGTACTCAAAAGGTGTTTTTCCTGTTTCCCCTAGCGCCGTACCGTCTGCCCCATAATCCAGCAACACTTCTACCACCTCCGGTGTTTGGCTAAACATCGCAGCCCAATGCAGGGGCGTGTTGCCATACGTATTGCGGGCCTCTATATCGGCTCCATGGTCCAGTAACAACTTCACCACCTCCGGTGTTGGATCTAAGACAGCCGCCCAATGTAGGGGCGTTTCTCCATCCTTAGTGCGGGTCTCTATATTGGCTCCGTGGTCCAGTAAAGCTTTCACCACCGCCGGTGTTTGGTTATCCCTCGCAGCCCAATGTAGAGGCGTGAAGCCTAACTCATGGCGGGCCTCTATATCGGCGCCGTGGGCTAGTAACAATTCCACCACCATCGGTGTTCTGCTATAGCGCACCGCAAAATGCAGGGGTGTTAGCCCATTCTTAGTTCGGGTACTGACATCCGCTCCCCCTTTGAGGGCGGACTTAACCTCCTCCACGGTGGCCGTTTCCCAGAATTTCCCGTCCAACAGCACATTGTCCTGCGTCTGCATTGCGGTAGCGCTCGGGCTCTGGGCCGCCAGAGAGGAGTGCAAAACTGAAAGTAAAAACAAACACCCTAGAAAGATATCCGTTTTTGTTCTCATGGCGTATTCCCTTTCTGTTCACTTCGTTCCAGAGCACCTTCGGTGATGCCATAGGTTGCGTTTCTCAATGACCGCTAGCATATCCGCCTAGAAAACAGGCAGGCTAAAAACTGCCGTTACACCATATGTCTGATTTTGGATTTTGGAGATTATCGTATATAAGCCCCTTTATCTATGTTGATCTATATTGGGTGAGAGATAGCAGAATCCTCTATAAAGCCCTATATTAAGGTAAGAATAAGCAGGGAAGTGACGATCATGGCAGATATGGAAAATCCGGCTGATATTTATATGAACACTCTTGTCCCTATGGTGGTGGAGCAAACTAATAGGGGTGAGCGGGCCTTTGATATCTATTCGCGGCTACTCAAGGAACGCATCATTTTTCTCACCGGCGGGATTGATGATATGGTGGGCAGTCTGATCACAGCGCAATTGCTGTATCTGGAAGCCGAAAATCCCAAAAAAGAAATCTCCATGTATATTAATTCGCCGGGAGGAATTGTGACGTCCGGTCTGGCGATTTACGATACGATGCAGTATATCCGCCCTCCGGTTTCTACTTTGTGCGTCGGGCAGGCGGGGTCTATGGGGTCGCTCTTGCTGGCGGCGGGAGAGAGCGGTATGCGCTTTTCCCTGCCTAATGCCCGGGTCATGGTGCATCAGCCCTCGGGAGGGTTTCAGGGGCAAGCCTCAGATGTAGAACGCCATGCCCGCGAGATTCTTGATATGCGCCGCCGTCTCAATGAAATCTACGTCCATCACACCGGCCAGCCCTTAGAGGCCATAGAGGAGGCGCTGGAGAGGGACAATTTCATGACGGCAGAAGCAGCCAAAGAGTTCGGCATTGTTGATGAGGTGGTGAATCAACGCCCTGAACCGGATAGTTCCAGCCTTGATAGTGCGGCATAGAGCGACATAAAAAGTGGCGTAACCTTGCTTTTTTAAGAATTTTACGATGGATCAGTGCCACAATTTAGTCGTATGGCTCAGCCATATGGCTTTAATTCCGGTAATGTGGGAAATATCCTCTTGATATGATTAGAGATAATATGCTCCCATAACCCGCGATTCTGATTAAACGAGGGATAACAGTCGGGTAAAGCACAAATAGTACGGATTATAAGGACAAATTAAGGACTGATAAAGTGAGTAGCGGTGATTCAAAGAATACCCTTTATTGTTCTTTCTGCGGAAAGAGCCAGCATGAAGTGCGTAAACTGATTGCGGGGCCGACGGTATTTATCTGCGATGAATGCGTTGAACTGTGCATGGATATTATCCGTGAGGAAAACCGCAGTTCCACGGTCAAGGTGTCCGATGGGGTGCCAACCCCAACCGAAATTAACAGTACCCTTGATGATTATGTTATAGGGCAGAGTCACGCCAAGCGGGTTCTGTCAGTGGCGGTGCATAATCACTACAAACGCCTTGACCATAGCAGTGAAAACGGTGGGGTAGAATTGGCGAAGTCCAACATTTTACTGGTTGGTCCCACAGGATGCGGCAAGACACTGCTTGCTCAAACTCTGGCACGTATTCTGGAAGTACCCTTTACCATGGCTGATGCTACGGCATTAACGGAGGCTGGTTATGTGGGCGAGGATGTAGAGAATATTATCCTCAAATTACTCCAGGCGGCAGATTATAACGTAGAGCGCGCCCAACGGGGTATCGTCTATATTGACGAGGTTGATAAAATCGGCCGTAAGTCTGACAACCCCTCCATCACGCGGGATGTGTCGGGGGAAGGTGTGCAGCAGGCTCTGCTGAAAATTATGGAAGGCACGATTGCCTCTGTCCCGCCTCAGGGGGGCCGCAAGCACCCCCAACAGGAGTTCCTACAAGTCAACACTACCAATATATTGTTTGTTTGTGGCGGAGCATTTTCGGGTCTGGAGAAAATTATTTCAAAGCGTGGGAAAGATACGTCTATTGGCTTTGGGGCTGCTATACAGGCTGATGATGAGCGCAAGACTGGTGAAATCCTAAAAGGGTTAGAGCCGGAAGATTTATTGCAGTTTGGTCTTATTCCCGAGTTTGTAGGACGGGTTCCTGTGTTAGCGACGTTAGAAGATTTAGACGAGGATGCTTTGGTTCAAATTTTAACAGAGCCGAAAAATGCGCTTACCAAACAATATGAACGCCTGTTTGAAATGGAAAACACTAAATTGAAGTTTTCCGGCGATGCATTGCGCAAAATTGCCAAGAAGGCTATTGAGCGTAAAACCGGTGCGCGGGGCCTACGCTCTATTTTGGAAAACATATTGCTGGATACCATGTTTGATTTGCCGGAGTTAGAAGAAGTGGAAGAGGTTGTGGTTAGCGGTGAGGTTGTAGATGGGAATGCAGCGCCTTTGCTTACCTATTCTGACCTTAATCGTGAGGTAGAGACGTCTGCGTGATTGGCTTTTAGTTTTTTTGGACTCTCTTTAACATTGCGGGGCACTCTTGAAATAAGGTAATCAACGCCCATTTACTCAGAGGTAACAGAATAACAGGATAAATAAGATCAGATGGCTATAGACGATGATACAGTAGGCAGTGCGGATATTTCTTCTGATCTCTCTAAGGAGAGTCAAAAGGTTGAAACATTGCCGGTTTTGCCTTTGAGGGATGTTGTTGTCTTCCCTCACATGGTTGTGCCGTTGTTTGTCGGGCGGGAGAAATCTGTTCGGGCGCTGGAAAAAGCCATGGAAGGTGATCATCGTGCCTTTTTGGTTACTCAAAAAGATCCGGGGCAAGATAATCCAGCCCGTGATGACCTTTATGATGTTGGTGTGGTTGCTTCCATTCTTCAATTATTGAAATTGCCTGATGGTGCCGTCAAGATACTTGTGGAGGGTGTCGAGCGGGCGCGTATTGAGCGTTTTGATGACGGTGAGGCTTGTATGGAAGCTCAAGTGGCCCCTGTCCCGGATGTTATTGAGGATGCTGAACATATTGAGGGTTTAGCCCGCTCTGCACGTCGTCGTTTTGAAAATTACGTTAAATTGAGCAAGAAGATCTCGTCGGATGTATTGGAGGTCATTGCCCGCGTTGATGATGTTGCATTGCTGGCTGATACCATGGCGGCGCATATTCAGGCCAAGCTGAGCGAACGTCAAGAGATGTTAGAGATTATATCTCTAACTGATCGGTTGGAGAAAATTTACATCTATATGGAAAAAGAAATTGGTGTTCTTCAGGTAGAGAAGAAAATTCGAGGCCGCGTAAAACATCAGATGGAGAAAAATCAGCGCGAGTATTATCTCAATGAGCAAATGAAGGCAATACAAAAGGAACTCGGGGAGAGCGAAGATGGTAAGGATGATATTGCCGAGCTGGAAGAGCGCATCGAAAAAGTGAAACTGACCAAAGCTGCCCGTGAAAAGGCGCGGGCGGAAATCAAAAAACTGCGTCAGATGAGTGGTATGTCAGCTGAATCATCCGTGGTGCGTAATTATCTGGATTGGATACTGTCGCTTCCCTGGGGTGCGAAGGGCCGCATAAAGAAAGATTTAAAGGCGGCTGAAAAAATACTTAACGAAGATCATTATGGTCTGGAGAAGGTTAAAGAAAGAATTCTTGAGTATTTAGCGGTGCAACAGCGCACTAATAAGATAAAAGGCCCGATTTTGTGTCTGGTTGGTCCACCGGGGGTAGGTAAAACATCTCTGGGGCGGTCTATTGCTAGGGCAACAGGACGCGGGTTTGTGCGTATGTCTTTAGGTGGTGTGCGGGACGAGGCTGAAATCCGCGGTCATCGTCGTACGTATATTGGCTCCATGCCCGGGCGGGTATTGCAGTCTTTGAAGAAAGTGAAATACAACAATCCGCTTTTTCTGCTTGATGAAATTGACAAACTGGGTGCCGATTTTCGGGGCGACCCATCGGCGGCCCTTCTGGAGGTGCTAGATCCGGAACAAAATAATGCCTTTGCGGATCACTATCTGGAACTGGATTACGATCTTAGCCATATCATGTTTGTGACGACAGCGAATACTCTTGATATTCCGCCTCCTCTGGCAGACCGTATGGAGATTATCCGGATTGCGGGATACACCGAAGACGAGAAGATCGAAATTGCACGCAGGCATTTGCTTCCTAAGGTCGTTGAGGCCCATGGGTTGTGCGAAGGAGAATGGTCTCTTGATGATGGTGCTCTGAAAGAACTGATCCGCACCTACACGAGAGAAGCGGGTGTGCGTAACCTTGAGAGAGAAATAAACAATTTAACCCGTAAGGCGGTGCGGAGTATTTTGACGGATGGGGTTGAGTCAATAAACGTAAGCACAAACAATCTGGCGGATTATGCCGGTGTGCCTAAATACCGGCATGGTGAAGCAGAGGAAAAAGATCAAGTCGGTGTTGTAACCGGGCTGGCTTGGACCGAGATGGGTGGTGAACTTCTAACCGTTGAGGGTGTTATAGCTCCCGGCAAAGGTAAGGTTACCATTACGGGTAATTTACGTGATGTGATGAAAGAGTCTGTCACGGCGGCGAACTCTTATGTGAAGTCGCGGGCATGCTCATTTGGCATAGAGCCTTCTTTGTTTGAGAAAAATGATATTCACGTTCATGTACCGGAAGGGGCTACCCCCAAAGACGGCCCTTCGGCGGGGATTGCCATGGCGGTGGCCATAGCCTCTACAATGGCCCACATTCCTGTGCGGCGGGATATTGCCATGACGGGAGAAATTACCCTGCGTGGCCGGGTGTTACCTATCGGCGGATTAAAGGAAAAATTGCTGGCCGCTTTGCGGGGAGGCATCAACACGGTACTTATCCCTCAGGAGAATGCCAGAGATTTACCTGATATTCCGGAGAAGGTCAAAGAGGCCCTTGAGATTATTCCGGTTGCCACGATGGATGATGTTATTGGTCGTGCTTTAACGAAAAAAGTGACCTCGCTCTCATCAGATGAGGGTGAGGGAGAACTCTATAATACACCGCAGGAGGCAACCGGTACGCCTCTTCAGGAAGCGGGCGAGACAATTATCGCTCACTGATTCAGATCTTTAAATATTGCCCGGGTATATATTGTTCGGGTGATTTCTCCTGATTGGAGATTAATGGAGTCCGGAGACCATAATGGGGGTCTTTTTTTCCCTTTTGTTGCGTTTCGTGCTTTCAGAGAAGGCACTGCGCCAAATATCCCCACTTTTGGCGCATATTTATGAAAGAGACAGTTTATTGTGCTTCTGCTGGATATATGGAATAGAATAGGGTGGTTGAGTGATTCTCCTACAAAACTCTTGCTTTTGGGTTTGACGAGGTAGAATTGAGTAGATAGACTCCACTGAGTCTGGGACATTAGGTCCATTTCCATAACTTGAGGGAAGGCGAGACAGTGAATAAAAATGATTTAATCTCAGCACTGGCTGAAAAAAACAATATTTCCAAAACCGATTCAGCAAAGCTGGTTGACAGTATGCTGGAAACTATTACGGGTTGCCTGAAATCAGGTGGTGAAGTGAGGCTGGTTGGCTTTGGTACGTTTTCCGTGACAAACCGTGCTGCTTCTAAAGGGCGTAATCCGAGGACGGGAGAGGTGATTGACATCAAAGCCTCTAAACAAGCTAAGTTCCGTGCCGGTAAGGCTCTCAAGGACTCCCTTAATCCTTAACGGTTCTTCTCTTTAGTATTTTGTGTAGATTCTTAACCGGAATCCTTACTGGAATCTTTGGGGCAGGGCTTTTCGTGTCAGATGGGAGCGTGGCATGTAATAGCGGCCCCGTGTGACGGCTTGTTATGGCAACGGGCGGTTAGCTCAGCTGGGAGAGCATTCGGTTTACACCCGAAAGGTCGGCAGTTCGATCCTGTCACCGCCCACCATGGGTGTCCAGTCTATCGGCTATTCAGTCTATATTGAACTACAGACGGAAGGACGGCCTGTTAATCCTATTAAGGATCTATCCGCTGACCAAGACTATCATAGATCTCATTATGCAAGACTTAGTCAGGAGGGCTTTACTTGACAGAGCCACGGTTGGTTGCGTAAATCCACTGCCGTCAACACTGTGGGGGTGTAGCTCAGTCTGGTTAGAGCGCCGGCCTGTCACGCCGGAGGTCGCGGGTTCGAGTCCCGTCACTCCCGCCATGTCGGTATATATTTAAGCCAGACGTGTGCCATGCTTTATCGGTGCCTGCTTGATATATTCTAGGCTATGAAAAGATGTAGCGGGAGCGTATAGTGTGGTAGCGATTGAGTGAAAAAAACTGGCGGTTGAGATAATGGCTGAACTTGTAGCCACCTATTTTCCGATACTTGTCTTTATGGGTTTGGCGGCAGGAATTGGCCTCGCCTTGATGCTATCTGCCTTTTTTATAGCACCCAGTAAGCCGGACCCTGTAAAACTTATGGCTTATGAATGTGGCTTTGACCCTTTTGATAATGCGCGCATGAAATTTGATGTGCGGTTTTATCTCGTAGCGCTCTTGTTTATTATTTTTGACCTTGAGGTTGCGTTCTTGTTTCCCTGGGCTGTTTCTCTTGGACATATAGGTATAGCGGGCTTTTGGTCTATGATGGTGTTTCTTGGCATTTTGATAGTTGGTTTTGCTTACGAGTGGAAGAAGGGGGCGTTGGAATGGGATTAAATGAGGCAGGGCAGCCGGCAGGTGGGGTAGAGCTATCTGAAGATCGGATGACAACGGCGCTGTCTGATAATTTGGTGGATAATCTGGCAGACAGGGGCTTTTTTGTAACGGCCTCTGATGCGCTTATTAACTGGGCGCGCACGGGATCTTTGCATTGGATGACGTTTGGACTTGCTTGTTGCGCCATAGAGATGATGCAAAGTTCCATGCCGCGCTATGATCTGGAGCGTTTTGGTTTTGCACCGAGGGCGTCTCCGCGTCAATCTGACGTGATGATTGTAGCGGGCACATTGACCAATAAAATGGCACCGGCTTTGCGGCGGGTTTACGATCAAATGCCGGAGCCCCGTTACGTCATCTCAATGGGGTCGTGCGCTAATGGAGGCGGATATTATCATTATTCTTACTCTGTGGTGCGGGGATGTGACCGTATTATCCCGGTAGATATTTACGTACCGGGGTGCCCTCCAACAGCCGAAGCACTGGTTTATGGGGTGATGCAGTTGCAAAAGAAGATACGTCGCACCGGCACTATTGACCGTTAACGGACAGGACAGAATTTATGGATGAGGCGTTAAGAGAACTTGAGGAGCACCTCGTTAATGTTTTAGGGGAACGGATTACGCAACGGGAAATAAGGCATGGCGAATTGACCGCTGTTACTGAGGCATCTCATATTATGAGCGTACTTAAGTTTTTGCGGGACGATGGGATGTGTCGGTTTACGGTTCTGCTGGATATATGTGGTGTGGATTATCCGGGTCGCCAACGACGTTTCGACATTGTCTATCATTTACTCAGCATGACCCGCAATTTAAGGATACGGATTAAATTGCCGGTTGGAGAAGGAACTATGGTTCCCAGTGTGTGTTCACTTTTTCCAACGGCAAACTGGTATGAGAGGGAGGCATTTGATTTGTATGGGGTGTTGTTTTCAAATCACCCTGATTTACGGCGTCTGCTGACGGATTATGGATTTGAGGGACATCCGTTGCGTAAGGATTTTCCCCTCACCGGTTATGTGGAAGTACGCTACGATGATGAACAAAAGCGGGTGGTGTATGGGCCGGTTAAATTAGCACAAGAATATAGAAACTTTGATTTCATGAGTCCCTGGGAAGGTATGGGGGGATCTATTGTCCGGTGATGTGAAGAGCGGTGATGCCTCCCTGTTGTCCGGTCAGGATAAATAGATAGGCCCGATGCAAGATACGGAACAGCGTACGTTCAGCATTAATTTTGGGCCTCAGCATCCTGCGGCTCATGGCGTGTTGCGTCTGGTGATGGAGTTAGACGGCGAGGTTGTTGAGAGAATAGACCCTCATATTGGCCTATTGCACCGCGGTACAGAAAAACTGATTGAACATAAGACGTATCTTCAGGCAGTACCATATTTTGATCGGCTTGATTATGTGGCCCCCATGAATCAAGAGCATGCATTTGCATTGGCTACAGAGCGGTTGTTGGGTATAACGCCACCCCCGCGGGGACAATATATAAGGGTGTTGTATAGCGAGATAGGGCGCTTGTTGAGTCATATACTCAACATTACGACACAGGCGTTGGATGTGGGCTCTTTAACGCCGCCTCTATGGGGGTTTGAAGAGCGGGAAAAACTGATGGTATTTTACGAGCGTGCCAGTGGTTCCCGTATGCATGCAGCGTATGTTCGCCCGGGAGGTGTTCATCAGGATTTGCCGCCGGATTTACTAGAGGATATTTACACCTTTTGTGATCCTTGCGAGCGAACGTTAGATGACATTGAGGAATTGCTGACGGAGAACCGTATTTTCAAACAACGCAATGTGGATATTGGCATTGTCTCAGCGGTTGAAGCCGAAGCATGGGGTTTTTCAGGTGTCATGGTGCGGGGCTCCGGTTTGGCGTGGGATTTACGCCGCTCGCAACCTTATGAGTGCTATAATGAGTTGGATTTTGATGTTCCGGTCGGTAAAAACGGCGACTGTTACGACCGCTATCTTGTGCGTGTGGAGGAATGTCGTCAGTCTCTAGGTATTATAAAGCAATGTATAGAGAAAATGCCGGGAGGGCCAGTTACAACCCAAAACGGTAAAATTGCCCCTCCCTCCCGGTCTGAAATGAAGCAATCTATGGAATCTCTCATACATCACTTCAAATTATATACGGAGGGTTATCATGTACCTGCCGGTGAAGTGTATGCTGCTGTAGAAGCGCCTAAAGGAGAGTTTGGCGTTTATTTGGTATCAGATGGAACCAATAAACCCTACCGGTGTAAAATTCGTGCACCTGGGTTTGCCCATCTGCAGGCTATGGATTTTTTGGGTAAGGGGCATTTACTGGCGGATGTCTCTGCTATATTGGGATCTCTGGACATTGTGTTTGGTGAAGTGGACCGCTAATGGTTGTAAGGCGACTTGACCCTGTACAACCGGCAAGCTTTGAGTTTACGCCGGAAAATAAAGCATGGGCGAAAGAGCAATTAGATAAATATCCCAAGGGACGGGAGAGCAGTGTTGTTGTCCCTTTGTTATGGCGCGCTCAGAAACAACACAGAGGCTGGTTATCGGAACCTGCTATTCGTTATGTGGCTGGTTTTTTGTCTATGTCGTACATCAGGGTTTATGAGGTCGCAACTTTTTATAGCATGTTTAGTTTGTCACCTGTAGGCGAGTATTTTGTACAACTGTGTGGCACGACGCCGTGCTGGTTGCGGGATACGGACACATTAAAAGACGCATGCCGTGAGGTGATAGGTCCGGAAAGGGCCGTCTCGGCAGACGGTAAGTTTAGCTGGTTGGAAGTGGAGTGCTTAGGGGCCTGTGTTAATGGACCGGTGGTACAAATCAACGATGACTATTATGAAGATCTTGACGGCAAAAAACTCACTGACATCTTGGTAGCATTGAGGCAAGGACAGGCTGTAGAGCCCGGGCCGCAAAGTGGACGTCATTCTTCTGAACCGGAACCAGAAGAGGAAAAAGTTTAATGCTATCGCAAGAAAACCGTATTTTTACCAATCTCTACGGGTTTGACGATTGGGGACTTAAAGGAGCGCAAGCACGTGGCGATTGGGATAATACGTCTTACATTGTGGCTATGGGTTCTGAGCAGATTATTGATGCCGTCAAGGCATCCGGCTTGCGCGGGCGGGGCGGGGCAGGGTTCCCAACCGGTCTTAAGTGGTCATTTATGCCTAAGCAGACTGGAGAGCGGCCTCATTATCTGGTGGTGAATGCAGACGAGTCCGAGCCGGGTACCTGCAAAGATCGCGATATCATGCGTCACGAGCCTCACAAACTGATTGAGGGGTGTCTGATTGCGGGCGCTACTATGAATGCTCACACGGGTTACATCTACATACGTGGTGAGTTTGTCCGTGAGCGTGAGATATTAGAGGCCGCCATCGCTCAAGCTTATGAAGCGGGTTTGTTAGGGGTGAATGCAGCAGAATCGGGGTTTCATTTTGACCTTTATGTGCACCACGGAGCCGGGGCTTATATTTGCGGTGAAGAGACAGCCCTTCTGGAAAGTCTGGAGGGCAAAAAAGGAATGCCCCGTATGAAACCGCCATTTCCGGCTAATGTAGGGCTTTATGGGTGTCCGACCACTGTCAATAATGTTGAGAGTATTGCAGTTGTGCCTACTATTTTGCGCCGGGGCAGCGAATGGTTTGCCAGCCTTGGACGTCCCAATAACACGGGCACCAAGATATTTTGTATCTCAGGTCATGTGAATAGGCCTTGCAATGTAGAAGAGGAGATGGGTATTCCCCTTAAATTGCTGATTGAAGAACACGCTGGCGGCGTGCGGGGTGGTTGGGATAATCTGTTGGCGGTTATTCCCGGAGGCTCATCAGTACCTTTATTGCCCAAGAGTATTTGCGACCATGTGTATATGGATTTTGACTCGTTAAGTGACGTTCAATCGGGTCTTGGTACAGCAGCAGTAATTGTGATGGATAAAAGTACGGATATTATTAAGGCGGTTGCCCGCCTAGCTGCCTTCTATAAACATGAAAGTTGTGGTCAGTGTACGCCCTGCCGGGAGGGAACGGGTTGGATGTGGCGGGTTCTTGAGCGCATGGTGCGGGGTAAAGCTTCGGCATCGGAAATTGATTTGCTATTGGATGTCACCTATCAGGTAGAAGGGCATACGATTTGTGCTCTTGGAGATGCGGCTGCATGGCCGGTTCAGGGGTTAATCAGACATTTTCGTCCTGAGATTGAAGAAAGGATTGCAGTCCGTGGCGGGCAGGTTGAATCTAAACCTGCCCGGACGGCGGAATAGAATGGTTGAGGGCTAATGCCAAAACTTACCGTAGATGGCATAGAGGTTGAAGTTGCCGAAGGTGAGACGTTGCTTCACGCTTGTGAAGAGGCGGGCGCTGAGATACCCCGCTTTTGTTATCATGAACGTCTTTCGGTTGCCGGAAATTGCCGCATGTGTCTGGTGGAGGTTGAAAAATCCCCCAAGCCGATTGCCAGTTGCGCCATGCCTGTAGCAGACGGCATGGTGGTTCATACTAAAACGCCAACCGTTATTAAAGCCCGAAAGGGTGTGATGGAGTTTCTCCTGATTAATCACCCCTTAGATTGCCCTATATGCGACCAAGGCGGTGAGTGTGATTTGCAAGATCAAGCCATGGCCTACGGCGTTGATACCAGCCGTTTTGGAGAAAACAAGCGAGCGGTAGAAGATAAATATATGGGACCCTTGGTCAAGACCATTATGACGCGCTGTATTCATTGTACACGATGTGTACGTTTTGTTGCTGAAGTGGGAGGAGTGGATGATTTGGGTGCTATAGGTCGTGGTGAGGATATGGAGATTTCCACGTGGCTGGAGAAATCCATCAACTCAGAGTTATCCGGCAACATTATCGACCTTTGCCCTGTGGGAGCACTTACGGCTAAGCCTTATGCGTTTACGGCACGGCCTTGGGAGCTGCGCAAGACGGAAACCATTGATGTCATGGATGCAGCGGGTTCTAACATACGGATTGATGCCCGTGGCCGTGAGGTGATGCGTATTTTGCCCCGGGTCAATGATGAGGTAAATGAGGAGTGGATTTCTGACAAAACCCGATTTGTATGGGATGGTTTGAAAAACCAGCGTCTTGACCAACCCTATGTGCGGGATGATGGTGTTTTGCGGCCCACCAGTTGGGGAGAGGCTTTTGAGCGGATTGCACATCATGCAGGGCGAGCGAAACCTGATGCCATTGCGGCTTTAGCGGGCGATATGGTATGTGGCGAGTCTGTTAAGGCGTTAAAAGATCTGATGGTCGCTCTGGGTTCACCTCATCGGGATTGCCGTCAGGATGGTGCCAAAATTGGCGGTAACCGTGCCAATTATCTTTTTAATAGCACCATTGCCGGTATAGAAAAGGCAGATGCCTTGCTTTTAGTAGGTAGTAATCCCCGCTATGAAGCCCCTGTTATCAATGCGCGCCTTCGTAAGCGTTGGCGGTCCGGACCCTTTCCCGTGAGCATTATCGGGGGGCCGTTTGATCTAACTTATGAGGCGAGTTTGTTGGGGGCCGGACCGGAAGCATTGGACTATGTAGTTTCCGGCACACATTCTTTTTATGAAGTATTGAAGCGGGCCGAGCGCCCCATGATAATTTTAGGAATGGGTGCTCTGGCAAGAGCCGATGGAGCGGCCGTCTTTAATAAAGCAGTGGCCCTCGCTCATGAAACTGGCGTCATTAGTCAAGACTGGAACGGCTTTAATGTTCTGCATACGGCAGCGGGGCGGGTTACGGGCCTTGATTTAGGATTCTTACCGGGCGAAGGCGGGCGCGATACGCAACAGATTATTGCGGCTGCACAAGAGGGTGCTCTTGATCTGGTTTATCTGCTAGGCGTTGATGAAATTGACATGGAGGATTTTGACAAGACGTTTGTGATTTATCAAGGCAGTCATGGTGACAGAGGCGCCCATGGGGCAGATGTTATACTGCCAGGGGTTGCCTATACGGAAAAAGATGCCATCTGGGTAAACACTGAGGGCCGCGTTCAATATGGTAAACGTGCTGTTTCTCCCCCGGGAGAGGCGCGCGAAGACTGGCGTATCCTCCGTACCTTATCTGAGGTTCTGGGGCATAAATTGCCTTATGACACACAGGCATCACTACGAGATTCTATAATTGAGGATGCCCCTCATTTTGCTTTTGACGGGATTATTACAACACCGGAGCATCCCGTTCAGCCGATTCCTGACACAATCACCGCGTCAGGGTTAGAGCCTTTTGTGTCCCCCATAGTGGATTTTTATTTTACTAACCCTATAGCGCGGGCCAGTGTAACGATGTCTGAATGTAGCAGGGTTGCTCTAGAAGTGCTGCAGGACGAACAGCGCAAGACGGCGCTTTAATCTATGATTGAATTCTGGACAGAATATGGCTTGCCATTAGTTTGGACGATTATTCACAGTCTGGCTGTGGTTGTTGTCTTGTTAGTGTCGTTAGCCTTTGTTATGTATGCTGACCGTAAAATATGGGCGGCGGTTCAGATGCGGCGTGGGCCTAATGTTGTAGGGCCATGGGGGTTGCTGCAATCTTTTGCTGATCTTCTCAAATATGTCTTTAAGGAAGTCGTTATTCCGTCCAGAGCCAACAGAGGGGTCTTTTTGTTGGCCCCTTTTGTTACGTTCTTTCTGGCCATAAGCGCCTGGGCAGTTATCCCCGCTAATGACGGATGGGCTGTGGCCGATATCAATGTAGGCGTACTTTATATATTCGCTATTTCATCCCTATCCGTTTACGGCATTATTATGGGGGGTTGGGCATCCAATTCAAAGTATCCCTTTTTGGGAGCTTTGCGGTCGGCAGCGCAGATGGTGTCTTATGAAGTATCAATCGGCTTTGTTATTATCACTGTGTTGTTATGTGCAGGGTCATTAAACTTATCCGAAATTGTGCTGGCACAAAAAAACGTCTGGTTTTTTATTCCTCTCTTTCCAATGTTCATTGTGTTTTTTATTTCGGCTCTGGCAGAGACCAACCGTCCACCTTTTGACTTGCCTGAAGCCGAATCAGAACTTGTCGCAGGCTTTATGGTTGAATACTCCTCAACGCCATTTCTACTATTTATGATCGGAGAACTCGCTAACGTCATTTTAATGTGCGCCCTGGGAACTATTTTGTTTCTGGGGGGTTGGTTGCCACCCGTAGATATAGCTCCCTTTAATTGGTTATCCGGGGTGGGGTGGTTCTTTTTAAAGGTCATCTTTCTGTTTTTTATGATATCTATGGTAAAGGCCATCGTGCCCCGATATCGTTATGACCAGCTGATGCGTTTGGGGTGGAAGGTATTTTTACCCTTAACGTTATTTTATGTCATCGCTACGGCAGGTGTATTAGTTTTCTTTGATATTCTACCGGCGTAAAGATCAAAATAGTGAGTAGGGTAGCAACAATGAAAGATACAAATAAATGCTATCTATAGTGCGTGTTATAAAACCTCTGTTGCTTAAAGAATTCTGGGGTGCTTTGGCATTAGGGTTGCGCTATTTTGTGCAACCTAAGGCTACTCTTAATTATCCACATGAAAAAGGGCCGCTCTCGCCGCGTTTTAGAGGCGAGCATGCTCTACGGCGTTATCCTAACGGAGAAGAACGCTGTATTGCCTGTAAATTGTGTGAAGCCATTTGCCCTGCTCAGGCGATTACTATAGAAGCAGCGCCACGTAATGAAGACGGAACGCGTCGTACTATCCGGTATGACATTGATATGGTTAAATGTATTTATTGTGGTTTTTGTCAGGAGGCCTGTCCGGTAGATGCTATTGTAGAAGGGCCTAATTTTGAGTTTGCTGTTGAAACACGTGAGGAACTTCTCTACGACAAGGAGCGATTGTTGGACAATGGTGATCGCTGGGAGCGCTCTATTGCCGAAAATTTAGCCAAAGACGCACCATATCGGTAGAATTATCGCGAGGGGATTTGGTGTGATCATTTACGAACTGGCCTTTTATGTATTTTCCACCGTAGTGGTGGGGTCAGGCTTTATGGTGATTGCCGCACGTAATCCGGTGCATTCCGTTCTTTTCCTTATTATGGCGTTTTTCAGCGCGGCGGGGTTATTTATTTTAGCAGGCGCGGAGTTTTTAGCATTTATTTTGATTGTAGTTTACGTAGGGGCTGTTGCGGTCTTGTTTTTGTTTGTTGTCATGATGTTGGATGTTGACTTTGCTAAACTAAAACGAGGATTCTTGCAATACCTACCGACAGGCAGTCTTGTGGGCATTATTTTGCTGGTTGAACTTGTTTTGGTGCTAGGAAGTTGGGGGGTGCGTCCAGAAACTTTGTCGGGTATCGCTACGCCTGTACCTGAACCGGCAACGTTGACAAACACTGAAGCGATTGGTGCGATCCTCTATACAAATTACATATATTTTTTTCAAGCGGCGGGTCTTATTTTGCTGGTTGCTATGATTGGTGCCATCACCCTTACCCTGCGCCACAGAGACCGGGTGCGTCGGCAAGTAATATATGAACAGGTTGCCCGAAAACCTAAAGAGGCGGTTGCACTCAAAAACATAAAACCCGGGGATGGTGTTTGAATCATGCTTGTAGGGTTAGGACATTTTCTTACTGTTGGAGCTATTCTTTTTGCTCTTGGCATTTTTGGTATTTTTCTTAATCGAAAAAACGTCCTTATTATTTTGATGTCGATCGAGCTAATAATGCTGGCAGTGAATATCAATCTGGTAGCTTTTTCGGCCGCTCTGGGAGATTTAACCGGACAGATATTTGCACTCTTAGCCCTCACGGTAGCCGCCGCAGAAGCGGCGATTGGTCTGGCCATTTTGGTGACCTATTTCCGCAACCGCGGCACTATTGCCGTGGAAGATATTAATCTTATGAAGGGGTAACAAGAGTGGCACAGGCAGTTTTGTTTCTCCCTCTCGTGGGTGCTTTAATTGCAGGTCTGGGTCATCGTTGGATTGGTGACCGTGGGGCTATGGCTTTCACTACAGTGCTGCTTGTTATCTCGGCAACGCTGTCATTGATTATTTTTTATCAGGTAGGTTTTGAAGGGGCGGTTATTTATGATTTTATTTTCCCTTGGATAAATGTGGGTGATGTTATCACTGAGTGGGCTATTTATGTAGATACACTTACCGCTGTCATGCTGGTAGTGGTCACCGGTATTTCAAGCCTAGTGCATATATATTCCATAGGCTATATGTCTCACGACCCTCACCGGGCACGGTTTTTTGCCTATCTGTCACTGTTCACCTTCATGATGCTGGCGTTGGTTACGGCGGATAATTTTTTACAGCTGTTTTTTGGATGGGAAGGAGTGGGGTTAGCCTCTTATTTATTAATTGGCTTTTGGTACAAAAAACCTTCTGCCAATGCGGCAGCTATTAAGGCTTTTGTTGTTAACCGTATTGGTGATTTTGGATTGTTGTTAGGGATTTGCGCTATCTTTTATCTGTTTGGTTCTCTTGATTATAATATCGTTTTCGAAAAAGCGTCGGATATGGAGCGTGAAAATTTTCTCCTTTTTGGACAAGAGTTCAACGCTATCACCGTGATTTGCCTACTCTTGTTCATGGGTGCCATGGGTAAGTCTGCACAGTTTTTTCTTCATACATGGTTACCAGATGCTATGGAGGGGCCAACGCCAGTCTCAGCTCTTATTCATGCGGCTACTATGGTAACAGCGGGTGTGTTTTTGGTAGCGCGGTGTTCGCCACTTTTTTCTTTGTCTCCGGATGCCTTGATGGTTGTTACCGTGATAGGTGCAACAACAGCTTTTTTTGCTGCCACGGTGGCTGTTACCCAGAACGATATTAAACGTGTGGTGGCATATTCCACTTGCTCCCAGCTGGGGTATATGTTTGTAGCGCTTGGATTAGGTGCTTATGAAGCAGGAATTTTTCATCTTTTTACTCATGCTTTCTTTAAGGCTCTTTTATTTTTAAGTGCCGGGTCTGTTATTCATGCCTTGTCTGATGAACAAGACATGCAACGTATGGGGGGTGTTAAATCTCTGCTTCCTGCTACATATACCATGATGCTTATTGGTGTTTTGGCCCTGACAGGACTACCCCTAACGGCAGGATATTTCTCTAAGGATGTGATTATTGAAGCCGCCTATATGTCGCACTCTGCTGCTCATGCCTATGCCTTTACTCTTACTCTTGTAGCCGCATTCTTAACGGCATTTTATTCATGGCGATTAATTTTTCTTACTTTTCATGGTGAAATGCGCACCGATGCGGGATCTCTTTCTCATGTCCATGAAAGTTCTCCCGTTATGTTGATACCACTTCTTATATTGGCGATAGGGTCTCTGTTTACGGGAATATTGTTTGTTGAGTTTTTTGTGGGAGAAGAGCGCAATATTTTTTGGCGAACGTCTATTGTAGTTCAAACTGGTAATGAGGTTTTAAATGAGATTCATGATGCACCATCCTGGGTTGTGTGGAGTCCGACCCTTGCTCTTGTTTTAGGGTTTGTGCTGGCGTGGTACCTCTACATACGCAAACCTGATATACCTTCTTCCCTAGCCCGTGCCCATGATATCATATACCGCTTTTTGCTTAATAAGTGGTACTTTGATGAAATCTATGATGCGCTTTTTACACGTCCGGCGCTGCGATTAGGGAGGCTTTTATGGAAACAGGGTGATGGTGCTTTAATTGATGGCCTGGGGCCAGATGGCATTGCGGCGCGTGTTTTGACTATCACACGTAGTGTTGTCAGGTTGCAGACGGGCTATCTCTATCATTATGCCTTTATTATGCTGATTGGGATTGCCGCCCTTATTACTTGGTTTATGGTGCAAGGGTAGGGGGCGTGTCATCTAATTTTATTCTTTCTCTTATGACGTTCCTGCCATTGGCGGGAACGCTTGTTATTCTCACCATACGGGGAGAAGAAGAGATCGTTGCCCGCAATGCGCGTCATGTGGCGTTGTGGACAACGCTGGCGACGTTATTGATTGCTCTTGGTATTTGGGCAAATTTTGACCCCAGCACACCAGATTTTCAATTTGTAGAGCGGCGTGCATGGTTAGGGGGCAGTATCACCTATCACATGGGTGTGGATGGCATATCGCTTCTCCTCGTCGTGCTTACGGCTTTTCTAACTCCTTTATGTATTCTAGCGAGTTGGATATCCATCACCAAGCAGGTCAGGAATTATATGATTGCCTTTTTGGTGCTGGAAACATTGATGATTGGTGTTTTCTGTTCTCTTGATCTGGTGTTGTTTTATTTATTCTTTGAAGGAGGGCTTATCCCCATGTTCCTTATTATAGGAGTATGGGGGGGAGAACGGCGCGTTTATGCCAGCTTTAAATTTTTTCTTTATACACTTCTGGGTTCTATCCTCATGCTGTTGGCCATCATGGTCATGTATTGGCAAGCTGGTACAACTGATATTATTGCGCTGTTATCGCACGATTTTCCGCCCGCAATACAAACCTGGTTATGGCTCGCTTTTTTTGCCTCTTTTGCCGTAAAATTGCCTATGTGGCCCGTGCATACGTGGTTGCCAGACGCTCACGTTGAGGCTCCAACTGCTGGCTCTGTTATTTTAGCAGGTGTGCTTCTTAAAATGGGCGGTTATGGTTTTTTACGCTTTTCGCTACCGATGTTTCCTCTGGCTAGCGATTATTTTGCGCCATTGGTTTATGCCCTGAGCGTGATTGCCATTATCTATACATCACTGGTTGCTCTTGCACAGGAGGATATCAAAAAGCTTATCGCGTACTCATCGGTAGCACACATGGGGTTTGTTACTATAGGTGTGTTTAGCCTAACTGAACAGGGGATGCAGGGAGGATTATTTCAAATGCTCTCTCATGGTTGGGTTTCGGGGGCTCTATTTTTGTGTGTGGGCATTGTGTACGATAGGATTCACACTAGGAAAATCGCGGACTATGGGGGGTTGGCTAACAGAATGCCTATTTATGCCTTCTGTTTTATGTTGTTTACGCTGGCTAATGTGGGTTTGCCGGGAACCAGTGGTTTTGTGGGTGAATTTTTATCCATTATAGGTGTCTTCCAGATTGAACCCGTGGTTGCCGTTTTGGCTACAACGGGCATTATTTTAAGTGCAGTGTATGCGCTTTTCTTATATCGGCGTATTGTTTTCGGGGAGCTTGAGCGAGAAAATTTAAAAGATATTCTTGATATGAATCACCGCGAAATTATTACTATTGCCCCTTTACTCGTAGCAGTTTTGTTTTTTGGTCTTTATCCGGAGGCGATATTTTCGGTAACAGCGGTTTCGGTTGAAAACCTTATAAGCGGATACAGAGACGCGCTAGCGCGATAGTAGAGCAGGTTAGAGGAAATACAGGTAATATGAACGTTTATTCGCCAGAATCATGGATACCAATTATCGTCTTACCGGAGATTATTCTGGCTTGTGGAGCCATGATTTTGTTGTTGGTCGGCGCCTATATGGGGGGGCGTACGATGTTGCGTGCGATTTCCTATGGCGCGTTAGGGATGTTGGCGCTGACAGCGGCTGTTTTACTGGCTTTGCCTGCTGAGCGGATTACAGCCTTTGGTAATGCTTATGTTATGGATGGTTTTGCCTGGTTGATGAAACTTCTGGTGCTGGCAGCCTCCGGTGCGGCTATTGTTATTTCTTTGGCATGGCTTGAAGAGGAAAAAGCGGAACAGTTTGAGTTCCCCATTTTGATTTTAATTGCCACCATTGGCATGTTCATGATGATCTCGGCCAATGACCTTATTGCCATGTACATGGGGCTTGAATTGCAAAGCCTTCCTCTTTATGTGCTAGCCGCTTTTCAACGGGATTCGGTGCGTTCTACAGAATCTGGTTTGAAATATTTTGTTTTGGGGGCTTTGTCATCAGGTATGCTGTTGTATGGCTGTTCGTTGGTTTATGGCTTTAGCGGGACAACGGGTTTTGATAATTTAACTGCCACTTTGAATGCACACGGGGGGTCGGCAGGGCTTACGGTAGGGTTGGTATTTATTTTAGCAGGTCTGTCTTTCAAGATATCAGCCGTACCGTTTCATATGTGGACACCGGACGTTTATGAAGGTGCCCCCACACCTGTTACCGCGTTTTTCTCCAGTGCGCCAAAAATTGCAGCTATGGCATTATTCATGCGGGTCGTTATGGACGGGTTTTTTCCCTATGAAAATAACTGGCAGCAGATAGTTATTCTTGTCTCTGCCCTATCTATGATATTGGGCGCTTTTGCCGCTATTGGGCAAAGCAATATAAAACGTCTGATGGCATATAGTTCTATTGGGCATATGGGGTTCGCTCTGGTTGGTTTAGCGGCAGGCACACAAGTAGGGCTTCAGAGCGTTATTGTTTATCTAGTTATTTATATGATTATGAACATTGGGACTTTTTGTTGCATCCTTGGGATGCGACATAGGGAGGGGGCAACAGAAGACATCAACGATCTTGCGGGTCTGGGTCAGCGTCAACCCGTGATGGCGTTTTATCTTTCTGTGTTTATGTTTTCGCTGGCGGGCATTCCACCTCTTGCGGGGTTTTTTGCTAAGTTTTACGTTTTTTTAGCGGCCATAGGAGCAGGGCTGTATGTTTTGGCCGTTCTTGGGGTTTTGGCAAGTGTTGTGGGAGCGTTTTACTATCTTCGTGTTATCAAAATCATTTGGTTTGATGAGCCAACTGAAGATTTTGTTAGCCCAATGCCGCGGGAGATAAATTTTTTGATCGCAGCAATGGGAATACTGACCATCGTTTTTGTTCTTTACCCTGCGGTTATTCTTGTTCCTGCAGATACTGCAGCAATTGCTTTGTTTGTGCCATAATGAGTGTGCCTGATTTTGGGCATATGCCGGCAGGATATAATCTGCTGTATAGAGAGACTCTTGATAGCACCAATGAGGAGGCTCTTCGCTTAGGGCAGGCGGGAGAGGAGGGGCCGTTGTGGGTTGTGGCACGACGGCAAACGGCGGGACGGGGGCGTCGCGGACGGGCGTGGACCTCGCCGGAAGGAAATTTGATGACCAGTCTGTTACTCTCTTTATCTGTTACGCCTATTGTTGCAGCACAATTATCATTTGTTGCCGGACTTGCAGTTTACGATATGATCGTAGAGTTATCGAGAGGGAAAAAAAATGTTGGTTTAAAGTGGCCTAATGATGTTTTGTTGGCGGATAAAAAAATAGCTGGTATTTTGCTGGAAGCATCAGGCACGGCAAACAAACGAATGCGTCTGATAATAGGCATTGGTATTAATCTGGTTCACTATCCGAAAGACACACCTTATCCGGCGGCATCTGTTGCCGCTTTTACAGGAGAGATTCATTCCATCAGTCAGGTACTACCTCTATTAGCACACAAGTTTTCTGTGCGGTTTCAGGAGTGGATTTATGGAGAAGGGTTTGAAACTACCCGTTTGGCATGGCTTGAGCGGGCAGCTGGCGTAGGGGAGAAGATAGAAGTGCGGTTACCTTCAACCATTCATAAGGGTATTTTTGCGGGATTAGATGAGCAGGGAGCCTTGATGTTGGCTCAGGGGCGGGGGAGAGTGTGTTCTATTCCGGCGGGGGATGTTTTCTTTCCAACACCATTAAAGCGTGATGCTTTATGATGGTTAAAAAGAAACAAAAATCAATCGACGAGTTAATCTTTCTTCCTTTGGGGGGTGCCGGAGAGATTGGTATGAACCTCAATCTTTACGGCTTTGGTCCGGAGCACGACCGACGCTGGCTTATGGTGGATTTAGGAGTCACCTTCACTCGCGGAGAGCCACCGGGGATTGACGTCATTACTCCCGATATCAGTTTTATTGAAGAAAAACGGGATGATTTAATGGGGCTTGTACTTACTCACGGGCATGAGGATCATATCGGGGCTGTGCCTTATTTGTGGTCTCATCTGAAATGTCCTGTTTATGCGACCTCGTTTACGGCCTCGTTGGTGAAAGGTAAACTTGTTCGTGAGGGGTTTGAAGAGGAAGCCGCAGAATATCTTCATGTTCTTCCCTTGAAAGGATCGCTAAACCTTGGGCCATTTGATATTGAATTGGTAACGCTAACGCATTCTATTGCCGAGCCGAATGGTCTTTTGATACGCACACCGTTGGGGAATATTTTTCACACGGGCGATTGGAAAATAGATCCTGACCCTCTGATTGGTGAGGCTATTGATGAAGATGCTCTCGGTAAAATAGGGGTGTCGGGGATAAGGGCATTGATTTGCGATTCAACCAATGTTTTTGAAGAGGGGGTAGCCGGTTCAGAAGCCCAAATATTTAATGGGCTTTACGATTTAGTAAAATCTTGCACGGGACGCGTTGCTGTAACCACTTTCGCATCTAACATTGCGCGTCTTGGCACTATTGCGGAGGTTGCCAAGGCATGTGACAGGCACATTGTATTGGCGGGGCGTAGCATGCATCGCATGGTGGAAGCCGCACGGCAAAATGGATTTCTTACCAATGTACCCAAGTTTATAGAAGAGCATGAAGCACGGACTTTGCCGCCGGAGACAGTTTTGATTTTATGTACCGGCTCTCAAGGCGAGCCGCGGGCTGCTTTGATGCGTTTAGCGGAAGACAAACATCCCAGCTTGCGCTTAGAGGAGGGTGATACGGTTATTTTCAGCTCCCGTTCTATTCCCGGCAATGAGGTTGATATCAGTGATATGAAGAACATGCTGGTAGAACGTGGTATTGATATTATTACCAATCGGGGAGGAGAGATTCACGTATCCGGCCACCCTTGCAGGGATGAGTTGACCCACATGTATAGCTGGATCAAGCCGCAAGTGGCTATTCCCGTTCATGGCGAAGCCCGCCATTTAGCGGAGCACGCACGTCTGGCCCAAAGTTTGCAGGTTCCTGAGGTGATAACGGCCCGTAATGGCGATATGGTGCATCTTGCACCTGACAAGGCGCACATTACAGATCAAGTGCCTTACGGGCGGATTTATGTAGATGGTGATCTGTTGGTATCCGACGGTGACCCAGCGCTACATGCCCGTCGAACTTTGGCCAATGCCGGTGTGGTATTTGTGGCATTAGTCCTCAATAAAAAGGGGCAGTTGATTGAAGAGCCGGATGTTCACGCTCTGGGGCTTCCTGACGGCGAGAGCGATGAACTGCCGGTGCGGGATATGGCCCGACAGGCAGCGCGGGAAGCGTTGGCCTCCCAGGGGTTTAAAAAGGTTTTGTCGCCGGACCGAATTGACGAGCGTCAAACAGGACGTATCAAAGACTTGGTGAGGCGGTATATAAGACAGGCAATTCAGGACTATTGGGGCAAGAAGCCGCTTATTGAGGTGAGTCTTGTTATAGTATAGTGGTAGGAAGAACAGGAAACGAGAGGAGGCATACTCATGATTGGACGATTAAACCACGTAGCGATTGCTGTCCCTGATATTCAGGTGGCGGCTGAGATATACCATAATACGCTGGGAGCCAACGTATCGGAAGCTCAGCCACAACCGGACCATGGTGTGACTACTGTTTTCGTGAAACTCCTTAATACAACCATTGAACTCATAGAGCCTTTGGGGGATGCCTCGCCTATCAAAAGGTTTTTGGAAAAGAATCCCAAAGGCGGGATGCATCATCTCTGCTATGAGGTTGACGATATACTTAGTGCCCGCGATGAAATGATTGAGAAGGGTGCCAAAATCACCGGTGATGGTGAACCAAAGATTGGTGCTCATGGCAAGCCGGTTATTTTTATGCATCCGGAAGGTTTTTGCGGCACTTTGATCGAGCTGGAGCAGGCGTAACAGGAGCGGGCGTCGTGGATTTAGTGTTGGCACTGGTTCTGTTTTGCATTACCTGGTCTGTTATCTTTTTTGCTGTTCTGCCATGGGGTATTACCACCTATGGCGATGCGGGAAGTGTTGAGACAGGCATGGCGGAAAGTGCACCTATACGTCCTCGCATTGGGTTTAAGGCAGTCTTGACGACAATCGTGACGGTATTTGTATGGGGGATACTGCTGGCTATTATCTATTGGTGGCCGGAGATTCGGGATTCCGTCAGTTTTCTGGCGAATCTTGAAAGAATATGGGAATAGAGAAGTCGTTATGCGTCTATCGCGTTATTTTTTGCCGGTGCTAAAGGAAGATCCTGCAGAGGCGGAAATTATATCTCACCGGCTTATGTTAAGAGCCGGTTTGGTACGCCAAACCAGTGCAGGCATTTATGCCTGGCTGCCTTTAGGATTGCGAGTTTTAAAAAAAATTGAAGATATTGTGCGCGATGAGCAAACGCGGGCCGGAGCACTTGAAGCTCTTATGCCTACCATACAGTCAGCAGATTTGTGGAAGCAATCAGGTCGCTATGATGGCTATGGTCGGGAGATGCTTAGGATTACGGACCGTCACGACCGGGAAATGTTATACGGGCCAACAAACGAAGAAATGATAACGGATATTTTCCGGAATGCGGTACGTTCTTATAGGGATTTGCCGGTTAATCTGTTTCATATTCAGTGGAAATTTCGCGATGAGATACGTCCCCGTTTTGGTGTTATGCGGGGGCGGGAGTTTCTTATGAAGGATGGCTATTCTTTTGATGTTAATGCTGAAGAAGGTCAACGTTCTTATCATCGCATGTTTGTTTCTTATCTACGAACTTTTGATAGACTTGGACTGAGAGCTATTCCCATGGTTGCAGAAACCGGCCCCATCGGGGGTGATATGAGCCATGAGTTTATTATCTTAGCGGATACGGGAGAGTCCGAGATTTTTTGTCACGGGGATCTCCTGAGTATGCCGGCACCTGATGCATCGGTTGATTATGATGGTGATCTTAAGCCTATTATAGAGAACTGGACTTCCCTTTATGCAGCGACTTCAGAAAAACATGACTCCGCCCGCTTTGAAGCCAACGTACCATCAGACAAACGTATTAAAGCACGGGGGATAGAGGGAGGGCATATTTTCTTCTTTGGCGATAAATACTCCAAGCCCATGGGTGCCGAGGTCGTATCAACTGATGGAAAGCAGGTGGCGGTGCAAAGCGGCTCTTATGGTATTGGCGTTTCCCGTCTGGTCGGAGGTATTATTGAAGCCTGTCATGATGATAAGGGTATCGTTTGGCCCGAGTCTGTTGCACCGTTTTTGATTGGTCTTGTTAATCTTAAAGCAGGGGATGAAGATAGCGATTCCGTATGTGAACGACTTTACCGGCGCATGAGTGATGCCGGGGTGGAGGTTCTTTATGATGATACGGATGAGCGGGCCGGTGCCAAGTTTTCCACGATGGATCTTATTGGTTTACCCTGGCAAATTATCGTTGGTCCCCGTGGGTTAGCAGAAGGGGTGGCAGAGTTAAAGTGCCGGGCAACGGGTAGCAGTGAAATTTTAATTCCGGATGATATACTTTCTCGTTTCATAAATTAATTGTGAGAGTGAGAAAGTTCCGTGATATCTAATGACATCTAAAACAAGCACACGCCCTTTTTCTGCTTTTGAATGGTCTGTGGCTCTGCGTTATTTGCGGGCGCGGCGTAAGGAGGGGTTTATTTCAGTTATTGCGTGGTTTTCGCTCATCGGCATTGCACTGGGGGTGGCAACGCTGATTATAGTCATGGCGGTGATGAACGGTTTTCGAAGTGAACTTTTAGGCCGCATTCTTGGTGTTAACGGTCATATTATGATCTATGGCGTGGAGGGGCGTATACCGGATTATAATCCACTTATTAAGCAAGTTCAGGGGGTGGACGGTGTTATCGGTGCCGTACCTGTCGTTGAGGGTCAGGTACTACTTGCAACAGCGACCCATACTCAGGGGGTGTTGGTGCGTGGTATGCGGGAAGATGATTTGCGCTCTCTACCTCTTATTACCGATAACATCGTGGGCGGTTCTCTGAATGATTTTGATATAGGGAATGGTGTTTTAGTGGGCGCGCGTCTCGCCAAATCATTAAGAGTTAATGTTGGGGATAACGTGACCCTTTATGCACCACAAGGTACCTCAACACCTTTCGGAACTATGCCACGGGTAGGGAATTATCCTATCACGGGTCTGTTTGAGATAGGGATGTCCGACATTGATGGTGGTTTCATCTATATGTCCCTTGAGGAAGCCCAGTCGTTTTTTAATGCAGGAGCCTCAGCAGGCCGGGTGTCTGTCATGATTGATGATCCGGATCAGGTGAGTGTTCTCAGGGCCTCTATTGGAGAGGCAGTGGGTCCAAATTATTTCTTATCTGACTGGAAGCAGGCCAACTCAGCTTTATCCAGCGCTCTTGAGGTAGAGCGCAACGTTATGTTTCTCATCCTGACACTGATTATTGTCGTTGCCTCCCTGAATATTATATCGGGGCTTATCATGTTGGTGAAAGATAAGGGGCGGGATATTGCCGTTTTGCGCTCTATGGGGGCGACGCAAGGCATGATTATGCGTATTTTCTTTCTGGCCGGCGCCAGTATTGGTATCACCGGATCCGTAACCGGTTTTATTCTTGGGGTTACGTTCTGTCTGAATATAGAAACACTGCGCCAGTGGTTATCGCAGCTAAGCGGTACGGAGATTTTCTCTCCCGAAGTTTATTATTTGAGTAGTTTGCCCGCCGAGATGGACCCGGTGCAAGTCTTCTGGATTCTCACCATGGCTCTGGGACTTTCTTTTATGGCGACTCTTTATCCGGCCCGCCGCGCTGCCCGTTTAGACCCGGTTGAGGCTTTACGTTATGAATGAGGGTGATGAGCGGGTTTTGGAGTTAACCCATGTTGCTCGTACCTATATGCAGGGCGCGCAGACTTTGCCTGTCTTTGAAGATATTTCGCTTAATCTGAACAAAGGTGAACTGGTGGCTTTAGTTGGGTCATCAGGGGCGGGCAAGTCATCTTTGCTTTATATTGCAGGGTTGCTGGAAAAACCCGATAGCGGTGAGGTTTCTATCCTTGGGGAGGCAACAAGAGGGCTGGGGGATCAGGTCCTGAGTTATATCCGGCGTGAACGGGTGGGTTTTGTTTATCAATTTCATCACTTGCTGGATGAGTTTACGGCGCTGGAAAATGTTATTATTCCTCAACGCTTAGCCGGAAAAAACCGGCAAGAGGCGCGCCTCAAAGCGGCTGATTTACTGGCGGATATGGGGCTGGGAGAGCGGCTGGATCATCGTCCGGCGCAACTTTCCGGCGGTGAGCAGCAGCGTGTGGCCATAGCACGCGCTTTGGCCAATGACCCTGTTCTTTTGCTGGCTGACGAACCAACCGGCAACCTGGACCACAAGACGGCTTTGTTGGTCTTTGAGCAGTTGCTGGCCCAGGCGCGGGAGCATGGGGTAGCCACTATTATTGCAACCCATAATCTGGAACTGGCCGCCCATATGGACCGTACATATACGCTTCATGAGGGAGTTTTGCAAGAATCTCCCGTTAATTGCTAATAAACTAATTCAGGAGGAAAAATATGTCTGAACTCGTCTACATCCTGACAAATCCAGTAATTCCCGATCTGGTAAAGATCGGCCGGGCAACAAATCTTGAAGAACGATTGAAGGATTTATCCCGTCCTTCTGGTGTCCCTGTACCTTTTGAGTGCTATTACTGTTGTGAGGTTGAGAACGCTTCGGACATTGAGAAACGTCTTCACTTCGGACTTGGGGATCACCGTATCAATCCTAAGCGGGAATTCTTTCGGATCAATCCTGAAAGGGCGAAAATTCTCCTTGAGGGATGGGCAATTAGAGAGGTGATCCTTGAGAAAGATGTTGTTGATAGTCAGGAAGAACAGGATTCCCTTAATCGTCAGCGTTCAATACAACCCGCCTTTACCTTCTCAATGGTAGACATTCCCATCGGATCTAAATTGACATTTCTCCGAGATGAGACAAGAGTATCGACGGTAACCGGAGAGCGTGAGATTGAATATGAAGGAGAAAAGGGTTCTCTCAGTAAATTTGCCCTAAATATACTCGTGACGCATTTTGGTAAAATAGGGACTGCCTGTAGGGGACCTGATTATTGGGTGTTTGAAAATGAAACCTTAACGGAAAGACGGATTCGTATGGAGACCTCGTCGAGCTGATGGGCAAAATGAGTTAGATTGAAGCACTACCGGAGCTATCCCTGAGCGGATAGAGGGCCCCGTTTAGATATTAGCTTATGCTATAAACAGGTCCTGATAATACAGGCTAACATGCACAGATTGGACAAGGGCTAAAACCGGTGACAGGGCTAGTGGAAAGAAATACTGATAGTGAAAATGGTACACCATCAAGCACAGCCTCGAATCACATACCGGCCGTAATTGAGACTACGGAAGATAAAAAATTAACATCGCCTGAATTTATTCACTTAAAAGTTCATACGGCTTATTCTCTTTTGGAAGGAGCGGTCCGGATTGATAAGATTGCGGATTTGTGTGAGCAAGAAAACATGCCGGCGGTGGCTGTCACGGATAGTGATAATCTGTTTGGGGCTCTGGAGTTTTCCGAAACTCTGGCAAGCAAGGGTATTCAACCCATAATCGGGTGCTCTTTGAGTTTCTATGATAATCAGGAAGAAGCCACCGATTCTACCCATACCGTTTATGGAAAAGAAATGCCCGTTCTGGTCTTTATGGCGACCAATGAAACCGGCTATCAAAACCTTGTAAAACTGGCCAGCAGGGCCTATCTGGCGGAGAGCGACCATGTGCAAAAGCCGCATATCAGTTTTGAAGATTTGCATGCGTATGAAGAGGGACTTATTTGCCTAACGGGCGGTAAGGGGGGGCCGCTTAATCTTCTTTTGGAGCAAGGCCAGCGTCCGGCAGCGGAGGTCATGTTAACCCGATTATCAAACCTATTCGGTGACCGGCTTTATATAGAAATACAACGCCATGGTCTGCGGGAAGAAGCACAAGTTGAAGACTCCCTCATAGGGCTTGCCTATGAACATGATATTCCTCTGGTGGCTACGAATGAGGTTTATTTTACCACTCCCCAAGATTTTGAATCTCATGATGCACTGATCTGCATCGCTGGAGGGTCTTATATGGTGCAGGAAGACCGCAGACGTCTGACGCCCTTGAATCATTTCAGGGGAGTTGGAGAAATGACGAAATTGTTTGCGGATATTCCTGAAGCTCTTAGCAATACGGTTGAAATCGCCCGGCGATGCAGTTTTCGCCCTGAAACCCGCGCACCTATGTTACCACGCCTGGCCGGCACTCTGGAAGAAGAGGCAGAGGCCTTACGCCAACAGGCCAGGCAAGGGTTTGAAGAGCGTTTAAAAGACCTCACCCTTGTTGCAGAGGAGAGTGTGTACCGGGAGCGGTTGGAATTTGAGTTGGATGTTATTATTAAAATGCAATTTCCGGGGTATTTTCTGATTGTTGCCGATTTCGTGCAATGGGCACGTAAAAAAGGCATTCCCGTGGGGCCCGGGCGAGGGTCCGGCGCCGGTTCTCTGGTAGCGTATGCCCTGACTATTACAGATCTGGATCCTCTGCGTTTTAATCTTCTCTTTGAGCGCTTTTTAAATCCGGCACGCATCTCTATGCCGGATTTTGACATTGATTTTTGTCAAGAGCGTCGTGACGAGGTCATTCGTTACGTTCAGGAAAAATATGGCAAGGACCGGGTTGCTCAGATCATTACTTTCGGAAAATTACAAGCCCGCGCCGTTATGAGAGATGTAGGGCGGGTTCTGCAAATGCCTTATGGTCAGGTGGACCGTTTGTGTAAAATGATACCTAACAATCCTGCCAATCCGGTTACTTTGACGGAGGCTATTGAGGGCGAGCCACGCCTTCAGGAAGCACGTCGCGAGGATGAGTTGGTGGAAAGAATGTTAAACATCAGCCTCAATCTGGAGGGTTTATACCGCCACGCTTCAACCCATGCGGCGGGGGTGGTGATTGGCGAGGGGCCATTAGAAAAATTTGTACCTCTTTATAGAGATCCCCGCTCTGACATTCTGGTTACTCAATTCAATATGAAGTGGGTAGAACAGGCGGGGTTGGTTAAGTTTGATTTCTTAGGCTTAAAGACTCTAACTGTTTTGGAAAAAACAATGGGGCTTTTGCGGGAGCGGGGTACAGATATAAAACTTGAAACTATTCCGCTGGATGATGCCAAAACTTACAGCATGTTAAGCCGGGGGGATACGGTAGGTGTGTTTCAGCTGGAAGGAACCGGGGTTCGCGATACATTACGGCGCATGGGGGTGGATCGCATAGAAGAGATAATTGCTCTTGTGGCTTTATACCGCCCGGGCCCGATGGATAATATTCCCAAATATATTGCCTGTAAGCATGGCCGCGAAGATCCTGACTATTTGCATCCCTCACTTGAGTCCATTTTACGAGAGACATTCGGCGTTATTATTTATCAAGAGCAGGTCATGCAGATTGCCCAGAAATTGTCGGGTTATACCTTAAGTGAAGCCGATATATTGCGCCGTGCCATGGGTAAAAAAATACGTTCTGAAATGAATAAGCAAAAAAAGCGGTTCATATCGGGTGCGGTGGAAAACGGTGTTGATGAAAGGAAAGCGGAATCCATTTTTAATTTGGTCAATAAGTTTTCCGGTTATGGATTTAATAAAAGCCATGCCGCAGCGTATGCATTGTTGGCTTATCAAACAGCATGGATGAAGTGTCACTATCCGGCGGAGTTTTTGGCCGCATCGATGACCCTTGACGTCAATAATACCGATAAATTAAGTGTCCTGCGGCAAGAGGCCGAGCGGATGAGTATTTTGGTTTTACCACCCTCTGTCATCATTTCTGATGATGTGTTTACAGTGACCGAAGACGGTAACATTGCCTATGCTTTGGGTGCCATTAAAAATGTCAGTCGAGGAGCAATGGCGGATTTGGTGGCAAATCGTCAAGAGCAGGGACCGTTTCAAAATCTATCAGATTTTGCAAACCGCCTGGATGCCGGCCGTCTGAATAAGCGGGCTATAGAAAGTCTAGCTCAGGCGGGGGCGTTTGATGTACTTCATAATAACCGTGCGGAAGTATACGGTAGTGCAGACCGTATCCTGAGCCTATCCGCACGTGCTGCCGAGAACCGCCGTAGTCGGCAGCAGCAATTGTTTGGTGAGGGTGATGATGCCGTAGATGAACTTACCCTGCCTGAGAAGGAAGACTGGTCTCAAGCGGAGCGGTTAACGTATGAAAATCAGGTTATCGGTTTTTATCTGTCTGGTCATCCGCTGGAAGATTATGGGGTCTTTCTAAAAGATGAACAAATCATGACGTATAGCGAGTTGGCAGAGAGTACGGTGACACAAGGAAAAATTGCCGGTGCCGTAAAGGCCGTTCGGGAACGCCGAGCTAATAAAGGTAACAGATATGCTTTTGTTGAACTTTCTGATTTGTCTGGAGAGTTTGAGGCGGTTGTTTTCTCGGAGGCTCTTGAAAAAGCGGGAGACATTTTGGAGGCCGGACGTGCTGTGGTCCTTTATGTGGATATTGACCGGGAGGGGGAGGACATACGCCTTCGGGCACGCTCCATCCGCGCGTTTAATGACATGGTGAGTGATAAGGTTGATGATTTGCGTATTTTTATCAGTGTAGAGGCTGCCATACAGGAAATTGAAGTATGTTTGAGTAAAGAAACCGGTAAAGGGCAAGTTTCCCTTGTTGTGCTATGTCAAAATCCGGATATGGAGGTAGAACTCACTCTGCCTGGTGGTTATGCCGTAACTCCTGAGAGATGCCGTGCTCTTAAAGCAATAAATGGTGTTGAGGCGGTGCAGGATATACCAGTTCCTAATTAACCGGAGGGAGAACTGTGAGAAGGGGAGTTGCAAAACGGAGCATTTTTTCGTATATGGGTACTATTCCACACGCGGGCTAAGGCATGTTCTGTGAGAGACAGGGGTGGCTTCCGGTGCGGTGCTTTTTTCAGGTCTTTGGCTGATTAAGAGAGAAGCGCTGACATGGTTTGCGGAGGTATAACCGGAGTAAGGAGATAAAGGCATGGCTTTGCCTGATTTTACGATGCGCCAACTGCTGGAAGTAGGCGCCCATTTTGGTCATCAGAAACATAGATGGAACCCACGTATGGCACCTTATCTGTTTGGGGTGCGCAACAATATTCATATCATTGACCTATCGCAGACCGTGCCCTTATTGCATCAGGCTCTTGTGGCGGTGCGGGACGTGGTTGCGGGCGGTGGCCGTCTTTTGATGGTAGGGACTAAACGTGTAGCTTCTCAACCGGTGATGGGGGCGGCTAAACAGTCGGCTCAGTATTATATTAATCACCACTGGCTCGGCGGTACGCTAACGAATTGGCAGACGATTACCAATTCCATCAAGCGGCTGGTTGAATTGGAGGGTATTCTGGAAAAGACGTCCGAGTCAGGCCTGACCAAGAAAGAACTTTTGAACCTCACCCGTGAGCGTGATCGTCTGGAGCGGGCGCTAGGGGGCATTCGGGATATGGGTGGTGTACCGGATATGATCTTTATCATTGATACCAATAAGGAAGAAATTGCTGTCAAAGAGGCGCAAAAATTGGGTATTCCTATTGTTGCTATATTGGATAGCAATTCAAATTCCGATGGTATTGCATATCCTATACCGGGCAACGATGATGCCAGCCGTGCGGTAGGGCTCTATTGCGATTTGATCGCACGAGCGGCGATTGATGGCTTGTCCATGAACCAGAGCGTTCTGGGGGAAGACCCGGGGAGTGCTGAAGACCCGATTGTTGAATCTTTGCCCTCTGATGAGGGCTCTCAATCTCCGGCAATGCCACAGGTAGCAGAAATATCAGGGTCGATAACACCTGCTACTGCAGAGCAGGGAAAGGGGTAGTTGCCATGGTGTCCGTACAAACGGTTAAGGAACTGCGGCAAAAAACCGGTGCAGGGATGATGGACTGCAAGAATGCCCTTAAGGAAAACAACAACGATATGGAAGCTGCTATAGATTGGTTGCGTACGCGAGGATTGGCAAAGGCGGCGAAAAAAGCGGGTCGTACTGCCGCAGAAGGGCTTATTGGCGTGGCGGTTGAGGGTAATCGTGGGGCTATTGTTGAAATTAATGCAGAGACGGATTTTGTTGCCCGTAACGAGCAGTTTCAGAATATGGTAACACTTGTAGTCCAAACGGCTCTTGATACCAGCAGCGATACGGAGACTCTCCTTGGGAAAACGATTAGTCAGGAAAATACAATCGTAAGCGATTATGTTGCCGGTACGGCAGGCTCTATTGGTGAAAATATATCACTGCGGCGCTCAACCTCTCTAGCCGTTAAGGAGGGTGTTGTCTGTTCTTATATCCATAATGCCGTAGGAGATAATCTGGGCCGCATTGGCGTTTTAGTAGCTCTGGAGTCATCAGGAGACAAAGAGCAGATTTCACAGATAGGCCGGCAGATTGCCATGCATATTGCAGCTGCGTCTCCTTTGGCACTGACTATTGAGGATATAGACCCCTCCCTTGTTCAAAGAGAACGTGCTATTTTGTTAGCGGAAGCCCAAGAGTCTGGTAAACCCGAAGGTGTCATAGAAAAAATGGTAGAAGGGCGGATGCGTAAATTCTACCAAGAGGTTGTCTTGCTTTCGCAAACCTTTGTTATTGATAATGAACGCACCATCGAAATTTTTGTGAAAGATGCTGCTAAGGATTGTAGAGCGCCGATCACCCTTACAGGGTTTGCACGTTATGCGCTGGGAGAAGGGCTTGATATTGAACCCGGTAAAGATTTCTCCACAGAAGTTGCGGAAGCCGTTTCAGGGTCGCGATAAATATAATTCATGGCCCCTCACCCACTATACCGGCGTGCTCTTCTCAAGGTTTCCGGTGAAGCCCTTATGGGGGAGATGTCATTTGGTATTGATCTTGCTGTTGTTTTTAGAATTGCAGAAGACATAAAACAGGTCTTGGCTGAAGGGGTACAAATTTGCCTTGTTATTGGGGGAGGTAATATATTTCGGGGGTTATCCGGTGCAGCAGAGGGTATGGAGCGTGCCTCGGCTGACTATATGGGCATGTTGGCAACGGTTATGAACGCTCTGGCGGTACAGAATGCTCTGGAGCGTATGGGGGCTCCCACCCGTGTTCAATCAGCAATTCCCATGCAAACTGTTTGTGAGCCCTATATTCGCCGACGGGCTATACGTCATATGGAGCAGGGACGAGTGGTTATTTTTGCGGCCGGAACAGGCAATCCATTTTTTACCACAGATACGGCAGCTGCTCTTCGGGCTGCCGAAATGGGGTGCGATGTCTTGCTTAAGGGAACCCACGTTGATGGGATATATTCCAGAGATCCTGATAAACATAGCAATGCTAAACGATATAACACTCTTACCTATCAGGATGTATTAGCGCAGGATTTACGAGTTATGGATGCCTCTGCTATTGCTCTGTCACGGGACAATAATATTCCTGTCATTGTTTTTTCTATTGAAGAAGAAGGTAGTTTTTTGAAGACTATTACGGGACAGGGCAACTATACACTTGTATCCTCCGGTTAAGTGCCGGTAGCTAAAGTGGAGAGAGATGATGGCTGATAAGAATGGTGCACAAGAGTTAGACGTACAAGACATGGAACGGCGCATGTCGGGAGCTGTTACCAGTTTGAAGGGGGAATTAGGAGGCTTACGTACCGGACGTGCATCAGCAAGCCTTCTTGAGCCGGTGATGGTGGAGGCTTACGGGCAAACTATGCCCATAGCTCAAATGGGTACGGTGAGTGTTCCCGAACCTCGTTCTTTGCTAATTCAGGTCTGGGACAAAGGACTTGTAGGGGCTGTGGAAAAAGCAATTCAAAATGCTAATTTGGGAGTTAATCCTATTATAGATGGTCAAAATGTCCGTGTTCCTATTCCTGACCTTAATGAAGAAAGACGACGGGAACTGGTTCGTCTGGCGGCCAAATATGCCGAGCAGACACGGGTGGCTATTCGTAACGTACGCAGGGATAGTATGGATTCGCTTAAATCTCTGGAAAAAGATGGTCATATTGGTAAAGATGACGCCAAGAAACTTTCGACGGAAGTTCAAAACGCAACAGATCGTTTTGTAAAGGAGGTTGATAGTTTATTGCATGAGAGAGAACAAGAGATAATGCAGGTTTGAGGGAGAAGTGGGGTAAAATATGGGAATATCTAATGCCATAGCGGATTATCCCGCCACATTAAAAAAAGAGTGCCATAAAGATCATCCCAGCCCTCAGCCGGAGAGTAGTGCCTCCCTGCTTCAGCACCTCGCCATTATCATGGATGGTAATGGCCGTTGGGCTTTGCAGCGCAATCTACCGCGTTTGGCGGGTCACCGTAAGGGTATTGAAACGGTAAAGTCCGTGGTGCAAACGGCGGCAGATTTAGATATCCGTTATTTGACCCTTTATGGCTTTAGCATTGAAAATTGGAGCCGTCCGGTTATGGAAGTTAATGCCTTAATGGGCTTATTTCGCTTATATTTATCAGAAAATCTTAAAACATTACACGAGAAAAATGTGCGCCTGCGGATTATCGGCGAACGGACTAATTTGCAACCCGATATTGCAGAGCTGATTGAAAAAGCGGAAGAAAAAACCCGCCATAATAATAGCTATTTTCTGACTATTGCCTTTAATTATGGAGGCCGCCGTGAAATTGCGGGAGCGGCCCGGCAGATTGCCCATGCCGTAGCAAAAGGACATTTGGCCCCGGAGAACGTAACGGAAAGCCTGTTTGGCCAATATATGCAGACCGTTGACTTACCCCCTCCTGACTTAATTGTCAGAACCAGCGGTGAACAGCGCCTGAGCAATTTTCTGCTTTGGCAGAGTGCTTATGCCGAATTGATGTTTACAGATAAATTCTGGCCGGATTTCACCTCAGATGATTTAATTGCTCTCGTTGGCGAATACCAAAAGCGCGAACGCCGTTTTGGAGGACCATCCGCTGACCGGGGAGCGCTTGATGACGGATGCCTATAAGGGGGACATTCTAACCCGCATTATAACTGCTGTGCCTGCCATAGTACTGGCACTGCTGTGTACGTGGTATGGAGGGGCGGCATTTACGGCTTTGGTGATCTTTGCCGGATTGCTGTTGGTGTATGAAGGATGGACTTTGGCCCGCTCCAGAGCTGACTCCAGAGTCAGCATTGCTCCTTTGGTTGTTTTATCTCTCGTCCTTGTGCTGGCGGTATGGCTTGTAAGTTTAGGTTTGCTGGTCGCTTTGTTGATGATAGTGGGTGTTGGGCTCCTGACTTTAGCGTGGAGCACTCTAACAGGGCGTGGATTTTTATTTGTGGCCTTTCTCATCTGGCTGATTGTGCCACTAACGATCATGCTATGGGTGCGCGATGATGCACAATGGGGGTTGATAACGGTTGTGGCTTTATTTGCGGTGAGTTGGTTGTCAGATACGGGGGCTTATTGTGCAGGTCGGCTGATTAGGGGGCCACGATTGGCTCCCCGCTTATCTCCTAATAAAACATGGGCGGGATTGATGGGAGGGATGATAGGGGGAATTATCGCAGCAATCATTATAGGCCTTTGGGTTATAGGATACATGGGGATATCCGTAAGCCTTACCAGTTTGGCCATTATGGGAGCCTTAAGCGCTGTTTTGGGTCAGACAGGGGATATTGTAGAATCCGCTTTGAAGCGGTGGGCAGGGGTTAAGGACTCCGGAAAGATTATGCCGGGTCATGGAGGATTGTTTGACAGGGTAGATGGTTTGCTCTTTGTAACCCTTGGTGCCGGTTTGATAGCTCTGTGGCGCTTTAAGGAGCCCCCTGTTTCCGGAATCTTATTGTGGCCCTGAACATGGCGAACATGTCTCCGCAGAGCAAGCGGCGGATCTCTATTCTGGGGTCTACAGGGTCTGTAGGCTGTAGCACATTGAAATTGATTGCCGAACAGCCGGAACTCTATTCCATTGTAACGCTTACAGCCCATCAAAACATAAAATTGCTTATAAAGCAGGCGCTGGATTTCCAACCGGAGTGTATTGTTATCGGAGACGCCTCTTTTTATGACACGGCCAAAAGAGAATTAGCAGGAAGCAATATTGAGGTAACCGCCGGACGAGCGGCTCTCCTAGAAGCTGCTAGTATGCCTGTGGAGTGGGCAATGGTAGCCATTGTTGGGGCGGCGGGTATTGAAGTGACGCTGGCCTGTATTCGACAGGGGTGTTATGTGGCGCTAGCCAATAAAGAATCTCTTGTATCGGCAGGACATTTGCTTTTAGCGACAACGCAAGAGACAGGTGCGACGATTCTGCCAGTTGACTCTGAACATAATGCCATTTTTCAGATACTGAATGAAACCAATAAAGAGCACATAGAGGGGATTACTCTGACGGCTTCAGGGGGACCGTTTCTCACTTTTGACAGGGAGGAATTAGCACGGGTAACGCCTGCTCAGGCAGTTACCCACCCAAACTGGCGTATGGGAGCTAAAATATCGGTTGATTCGGCTACCATGATGAATAAAGGGTTAGAACTCATTGAAGCCCAGAGGCTTTTTTCGGTTAAGCCTGAACAATTAGACGTTCTTATCCATCCTCAATCGGTGGTTCACGGCATGGTAAAATATGTTGATGGGTCAATATTGGCGCAGATGGGTGTTCCTGACATGCGTATTCCTATAGCCCATACTCTGGCCTGGCCCCGCCGCATGAAAACCTCTACAGGACGTCTTGATTTAACCCAGGCCGACTCATTAACATTTGAGCCGGTTGATTATGAACGCTTTCCGGCGCTTAAATTAGCACAGGATTGCTTGCAAATGGGGGGCGGGACTACTACTGTTCTGAATGCCGCCAATGAAGTAGCAGTTCAGGCATTTTTGGAAGGTCGCATCAATTTTATAGCGATTGCCAAACTTGTCGGGGATGCGCTTGAGCAAATGGATAAAATGAATTCACCGATGATTAGAGAAATGCCCTCTACTTTGGAGCAGGTTATGTCTCTGGATACGGAGGCTAGGAGATTGGTCGAAGAGTTAATTAATAATAATCAGACAATAAAAAAATTGATAACGAAAGTAGAAGCGAAGAGCAAATATTAGGCGGATATTATGGACATTTTTATGACATTAGGTGATGGAACTTCATTTGTGCTGGATTATATTATCCCGTTTCTTGTGGTGTTGACTATTGTAGTTTTTTTTCATGAGTTGGGGCACTTTCTGGTTGCGCGGTGGCGGGGGGTTCATGTTGAAGTTTTTTCTGTCGGTTTTGGACCTGAAATCTTTGGGCGTACTGACAAGCGGGGAACACGATGGAAAGTAAGTTGGATTCCTTTAGGAGGATACGTCAAATTTTTAGGTGATGATAATGTAGCCAGTGCCCCCGATCATGAAGCCCTGGAAAATTTGTCGCCGGAACAACGTGCCCAAAGTTATCACGCGAAACCTGTAGGTTCGCGGGCAGCTATTGCAGCTGCAGGACCTATTGCCAATTTCATTTTGACGATTGTTATCTTTATAGGTCTTAATATAACTGTTGGTCAGCAGATTGTAACTCCTGTCGTAGACGAAGTATTGCCAAATAGCCCCGCCGCCGAATCCGGATTTCACTCTGGAGACCTTATCAGTACCATTGATGGTAATGAAATTGAGGCTTTTTTGGATGTTCAGCAAATTGTTTCTGTCAGCGCCGGAAAGACTCTTTCCGTTGGTGTTATTCGGAAGGGCGTACCTGTTACGTTGACTGTTGTTCCGCAATATAAAGATATAACTGATGATTTCGGCAATAGCTATCGGGTAGGGTATCTTGGTCTCTCTAACCGTGCTGATGCAGATGACATTCAGCATATACGCTACGGTCTTGTTGACGCCGTTCAAAAATCCATTGAGCAAACGGTCTTCATTCTCACTAGCACCCTTTCCTATATAGGTGATATTATTGTAGGTCAGCAACCGGCAGACCAATTGGGAGGACCATTGCGTATTGCGCAAATGTCCGGTCAGGTTGCTAGCATCGGTTTTGTGGCTTTATTGAACCTTGCGGCCGTTCTTTCTGTCAGTATCGGGTTGATAAACCTGTTTCCCGTGCCAATGCTGGATGGGGGGCATTTACTCTATTATGCTATTGAAGCCGTTCGGGGAAAACCGCTCAATGAACGTGCTCAGATAATTGGCTTCCAGTTTGGGTTAATAGCGCTGTTGGCCCTTATGATTTTTGTCACTTGGAACGATTTACAGCATCTGGATGTTATTGGCTGAAATCCCTTGGTTTCCTTGAAAGTTCATCCTGCATGGGCTAATAAGGGTAAAACAATAGGTTAGGGTAAGGGCTCCGTGAGGATGATTATAAGACAAAAGAATTTACTAAGTTTGCGCTGCGAACATACCCACGAATATAACTTTGTGGAGAGTCATCTTATAAAGGAGGTGCAACAATTGTTAAGAATGATTATGGGAGGATTGTTTGTTTTTGCCTTGATAATTTTTTTTAATATGCCTGAGACTTTATCTCAGGAAAATACGGGAGTCGGATTGTCAAAGGATACTATCTCTCAAATCATTGTTCAAGGTAACCAACGCATAGAAACAGAAACCGTCCTTTCTTATATGCAGTTCAGGGTAGGACAACGGTATAATGCGACTCTTATTGATAAATCCCTGAAGGCGCTGTTTGCAACAGGGCTTTTTGCTGACATAAATATTATCAGGCAGGGAGATTCTCTCATTGTTCAGATTACGGAAAGCCCAATTATTAACCGGGTGGCTTTTGAGGGGAATGTAGCCGTTGATGACAGCACACTGGAAAGTGAAGTGCTACTTAAGCCACGCTCTATTTTTTCACGAGCTAAAGTGCAGGATGATGTGCAAAGCCTTCTGACACATTATAGAAGATCAGGACGTTTCGCAGCGATTATTGATCCCAAAATCATCCAATTACCCCAAAATCGAGTTGATTTGGTATTTGAAATCACAGAGGGGCCAATTACAAAGGTGGGTGCTATTAATTTTGTTGGCAATAAAGTTTTTAGCGATTCAGAATTGCGATCTGAGATAGCCACCAGCGAATCGGCGTGGTGGAAGTTTTTTTCAGCTAGCGATAATTACGACCCGGATCGTTTAGCTTTTGACAGAGAACTCTTGCGGAGGTTTTACTTAAATAATGGGTACGCCGACTTTCGGGTTATATCCGCTGTTGCTGAGTTAACCCCCAGCGGCGAATTTTTCTTTATTACCTTCACTGTTGAAGAGGGGGAAGTTTATACTTTTGGTGAAGTGAGTTTTGAATCAAACATAGAGGGTTATAATCTTGAGCACCTTTATGAGCAGGTGAGTTTCCAGACTGGTGAGTTGTATGATGCTGCTAAACTTGAGGAGACGATCAACACATTGACATACAGTGCCGGAGTTGAAGGATATGCCTTCGCTGTGGTAACGCCCCGGGTTTCCCGGGATGAGAAAAACAGGATTATTAACGTTGTTTTTGAACTCGATAAGGGACGTCGGATTTATGTTGAGCGTATTAATATCAACGGAAATACCCGAACTCTTGATCGAGTAATCCGTCGTCAATTGCGGTTCGCAGAAGGAGATGCCTTTAGTCGGGTTCTTTCATCAAATTCTCAGCGCAACATAAGAAGTCTTGGGTATTTTTCTGCCGTTGAATTGAGCGAGGAACCTGGTACTGCCGAAGATCAAACCATTGTGGATATTTCCGTTCAGGAACAGTCGACAGGGCGGCTTTCATTTGGTGTTGGGGTGTCATCTGCTGATGATTTTATTTTTGATACGTCTTTATCAGAAAGAAATTTTTTAGGTCGCGGACAGATCGTTAGCTTAGGATTGAACTATGGTAGAAGGCGCCAAACTTTAGATTTTCAGTTTACGGAACCTTATTTTCTTGACCGTAATTTGAGTTTCGGTAGTAATGTTTATATAACGGAGATAGATTCCGACTCAGGGACCTCTAGTTACGATCAAAGATCATTGGGTGGAGGCTTTACGCTGGGTTTCCCTCTGACAGAACATTCCCGTTTATCTCTCAATACAAGTTATATTAACTCAAGAATTTTTAACGTAGCCAGCAACGCTTCCCTCGCTGTCCAAAACGCTACGGGATCCACAGACAGGCTGGTATTGGGATATAGCTATATTCTTGATAAGAGAGATGATCCCATCCTACCAACAAGCGGATGGGCCTTTAGTTGGAATCAAAGTTATGCTGGTTTCCTTAGCAGTATAGACTATCTGCGTCAGGATTTTGTGTTTAGGCAATATTATGAGGTATCGGAGGGGTGGATTGCCTCCCTGCGATTAACCGGCGGTTATATTGACAGCCTAACAGGAGAACCTATTCGCATAAATGATAGTTTTTTTAGGGGCGGTGTGACTTTTAGAGGCTTCCGGCGGAGTGGTGGTGTAGGGCCGAGAGATTCATTCTCTGATGATGCCGTGGGAGCCAAACTCTATAATATCAACACGATTGATGTGTCTATTCCACTCCCTCTACCTGAGGAGTTTGGTTTTAACGGTTCTGTGTTTGTTGATTTTGGCTGGGTTGGAAAAAGCGATGCTGAGAGTGTTCTAAATCAACAAGAAATAAGGGATGATTTAAAGTTTCGGGCGTCTGCTGGCACGAGTTTCTTTTGGGAGTCCCCCATAGGTCCCGTTCGGTTCGATATTGCAGAGGCTTTCATAAAGGAAGACTATGACCGAACTAGGCTTTTCCGCTTTAGCGCCGGAACTCAGTTCTAAACCATTGAAGAGTGGGGTAGTTGGGTGGCGGATAAACGTTTTTTTCTGAATACAGGTCCATATGTTCTGGAGGAAATTGCCAGAAAAATAAATGGCACATTGGATGAGACGTCTAATCCTGCACTGAAAATAAATGACGTAGCAAGTCTTGAAGCGGCAACTCCCTATGACATTAGTTTTTTGTCCAATAGCCGGAGCCGAAAATTGCTACGGATCAGTCGGGCGGGGGCTTGTATTCTTAAGGAGCAAGATAAATCAATAACACCTTCCGGTATGCATTGTATTTTTTCTGATGACCCTGCGCGATCTTTTGCTGTTATTTCAGATTTGTTTTATCCGGAGACAGATTACCACCCAAACCAGAGACATTTAAGTCCGGAATCAGGAGGATATGTAGATCCCTCGGCCATTTTGGAAGAAGGAGTTATTATTGAATCTGGCGCTGTTATTGGGGCAAATGCTATCATTGGTAAGGATACTCTGATCATGGGAAACAGCTACGTCGGGGAGAGTGTTACTTTAGGTAGGGGGTGTATCCTTTATCCTAATGTCACCGTTACTCATGCTTTTATCGGAGATCGCGTCGTTATGAAAAGCGGGGCTTGTGTTGGACAGCCCGGTTTTGGCTTTGCCATGAGCCTTGATCATCACACAAAAATCCCTCAGCTAGGCCGGGTTATCATCCAGAATGATGTTCTCATTGGAGCCAACACAACCGTTGATCGTGGAACCCTTAGCGATACTATCATTGGGGAAGGTACAAAAATTGATAATCTAGTTCATATTGGGCATAATTGTGTGCTGGGACGGCATTGTGTTATTGCCGGATGCACAGGTCTTGCCGGTAGTACCATATGTGGTGACTTTGTTGTAATGGGAGGGCAGACGGCTTCTGCCGGCCACCTTAAGGTGGGTAGTTATTCTTTTTATGCTGGGCGTAGCGGCATTATGCGCGATATGCCATCCGGGGGTCGGTATGGAGGGTTACCCGCTAAGCCCGTCAAGGAGTGGCTACGAGAGATAGGGACATTATCATCACTTGCCAAACGATCAAGGCAATCGGATGAAAATAAAGGAGGAAATTCTTGAGTAATACAAAAAAGATTGATGAAAACCCAACCGATAATCCCTCCCTTGTTACATTAGATGTTCAACGGTTGATGGCACTGCTACCTCATCGCTATCCTTTTTTTCTTCTTGATCGGGTTGAAGAAGTCAACGGAGTTGAGAGTGCTGTTGGCATTAAAAATCTAACCTTTAATGAAGAGTTTTTTCAGGGTCACTTCCCCGGTAATCCCATTATGCCTGGCGTTTTAATTGTCGAGGCTATGGCGCAAACGTCCGCGGCTATTGTCAGCCATTATTTTACTACCAAAAAAGAAACTAAGGAAGAGAAAATTGGCGTACTATTGGGTAGTATCCAATCGGTACGCTTTCGGAAACCTATTATACCAGGAGATAGACTTCAGCTTTTCGTTAAATTAAAAAGGCAACGAGGCAATGTTTGGCAATATGAAGGTAAAGCCTTAGTTGATGGAGAATTAAGAGCCGAGGCGGGTTATAGTGCCATGTTGCTTGAGGGATCATCCTTGTGAGTAAGATACACTCAACAGCTATTATTGCAGAGGGTACTTCTTTAGGAAAGGAAGTTGAGATTGGTCCTTATTGCTATGTTGGGGATGATGTTTCTCTCAGAGAGAATGTTCGTCTTCTCTCTCATGTGGTTATTGAGGGGAAAACTACAATAGGACAGGGAACGACAATTTACCCATTTTCCTCTATAGGTCACATTCCTCAAGATATAAAATATAAGGGGGAAGAGGAGAGTCGTCTTGAAATTGGCGAGCACGTAGTTATCCGCGAACATGTTACCATTAATCCGGGCACGAAAGGAGGAGGAGGGATCACGCGCATCGGTAACCATGGTTTCTTTATGGTAGGCTGCCATATAGCCCATGATTGTATTGTGGGTAATCATGTTATTATGGCCAACAATGCTGTCGTGGCGGGGCATTGTGACATTGGAGATTATGCTGTTTTTGGTGGCAAGTCCAGCATTCGCCAATTTGCCCATGTTGGCCGATATTCTTTTATAGCCGGTCATGCGGGAGTAACGGGGGATGTCATCCCATTTTGTTCTACCATGGGATACCCATCTGAATTAACAGGGCTAAACGCTATAGGGTTAAAACGGCATGACTTTGGTAAAGAGCGTATCCGTAAGATATGGAAAATCTATCAAACGCTTTTTTCTGACAAGGGTCAGTTGAGTGATAGAATTGAAGAAGTGCGCAGTAAATTTTCTGATAACCCTGATGCGGTGGAGATTTTAAATTTTATAAAAAACAGCCAGTGCCATGTTATTCAACCGCGCAAGGGTGCTTCCAGAGGTCAACCTGAAACCTGAAGGTCATGGGTGACGTTTTGGGTATAGTTGTGGGTAGTGGAAAGTTACCCATTGTCGTGGCTGAAGAAGCCCGTCGGCAGGGAAAGGCAATCTTCCCTCTTTTTTTATCTGATAATGACAAAGATTATTTTTCTCCTGTTTCCGGTGCTTCTGTAACCTCTTTGGGGATTTGGGGTGCTCTTGAAGCCGCTCGGGAGGCTCAGGTAAGTCAGCTGGTTTTTGCCGGGGGATTAAAACAGCAAAGCCTTGAAGGCGCTCTTGAGGTTGCAGGTAATGCCAAAGATAAGGACAGCATGGGTGTGTTGTCTAATCTCACGGGATATGGAGATAATGCTCTGGTGGTTGCCATTATTGAATGGCTTGAAAAAGAGTATGGATTTTCTATCCTGAGCGTGACGGATATTATAGCAGATATTGGTTCCCCGGCTGGATTATTGGGAGATATATTTCCTTCAGGGGAGAAAGTTTGGCAGGATATAATGCAGGGAGTGAGGATTGTTCAGACATTAGGAAAATTAGATATCGGGCAAGCTTGTGTTGTGCGTCAAGGTAGAACGGTTGCAGTGGAGGCTATGGGAGGCACAAACGATATGCTGAGAAATGCTGAATCTCTCAAAATATCAGATGAGAAAAAATCCGGCGTAATGGTGAAGCTGCTTAAACCGGAACAAGATCGGCGGATTGATTTACCCACTATCGGAGATGAGACGATAAAAAATGCAGCTCTTGCAGGACTTGCGGGCATTGCTGTTGAAGCGGGCGAGGTTTTAATTTTAGAGAGATCATCGGTTATAAAAGAGGCTAATGAGAAGGGGCTTTTCATTTATGGATTATCCGGGGATGAATTGAGGTTGAGTTGAATAAATCGCCATCCATCATGTTGGTGGCCGGTGAACCTTCCGGCGATTATTTAGGGGGGAGATTGATGTCCGCCTTACAAGAAGATTCACCTCAGGGTATCTCTTTTTATGGGGTGGGTGGGGGATTCATGGCTGCACAAGGGTTAAACTCATTGTTTTCCATTCAGGAGATCTCTGTTAATGGATTACAGGAAGTTATAACGCGAATACCACATTTGTTGCGCCATATAAAACAAGTAGCGGATTTTGCCATAGAGAAAAAACCTGATCTGCTTGTTATTATTGACAGTCCAGATTTTACTCACAGAGTAGCCCGTCGTGTGCGGCGCTTGGCACCGGAAATCCCCATCGTCAATTACGTTCCCCCCACAGTTTGGTTATGGCGAAAGGGCCGGGCGCGGCGCATGAGAAAATATGTTGATTTAATTCTTTCGCTTTTGCCCTTTGAGCCTCGAGTCTTTGAGCAAGAAAAGGGCCCGCCATGTATTTATACGGGTCATCCGGCGGTTGAAGTTTATATGAACGGTGATCAGGAAAGGGGGAGAGGTTTTAGGCAAAAATATAACATTTCAGACAACGAAACCATCCTTCTGTTAGCACCGGGTAGCCGCTATAATGAAATTCAGCGCTTAAATTCAGTGTTTGAGAGGACGTTATCTTTACTCAGTCAGCGTTATCCCCGTTTGCGGCCTGTTGTGTTGGCTACTGTTTCCGTTGAGCCTCAGGTGCGTGATCTTGTTTCCCGTTGGTCTGTGCCTCACGTGCTTGTTATAGAGAACAGCGAGCAAGTTGACCTTTTCAGAGCTTCGAATGTGGCTTTAGCCGCTTCGGGAACAATATCCCTTGAACTGGCTCTTGCCAATGTGCCCACGGTAATTGCTTATACGGCCGGTGTTCTTACAGGGGTTATTGTGCACTCATTACACGGTACGGGGTTTCTGAATTTAGAATATGCAAGTTTGGTGAATATCGCCTTGCAGAGAAAAATTGTACCTGAACATTTAGCGATCAGGTTGAATCCAAAAAAAATTTCCCAAAGCGTTTTAAAACTCTTAACAGACGATAACAAAAGAAATGTGGTTTTTCAAGGGTTTGCAGACTTTCAAAAACTGATGAGCGTGACCGGCTCAAGCCCAACACAAAAGGCCGCAGGCGAAATTATGGGGCTTTTAAGAGAGAAAAGTAAGAGAACAGACCTGAGCGTTTAGCGTTTACCCATAGATAAGTAATCGCGTTGCAGTGCGCCCGTATAAAGCTGGCGGGGGCGACCAATGCGCTGAGTTGGATCTTCAATCATCTCGTTCCACTGAGCGACCCATCCAACGGTTCTGGCTAATGCAAACAAGACCGTAAACATATCTTTCGGAAAGCCCATAGCTTTTAGGGTAATGCCCGAGTAGAAGTCTATGTTGGGGTAAAGCTTTTTCTCCACGAAATACTCATCCTCAAGAGCAATACGTTCTAACTCCATGGCAATATCAAGCATGGAATCGTCTTTTATCCCCAGTTCTTTAAGAACCGCGTGACATGTTTTCTGCATCACTCGTGCACGGGGGTCGTAATTTTTATATACCCGATGCCCAAATCCCATCAATCGGAAGGGATCATCCTTGTCGCGGGCACGCTTGAGGTAGCTAGGGATATTCTTAACCTCTCCAATTTCCTCCAGCATATTAAGGACAGCTTCATTAGCTCCTCCATGAGCCGGTCCCCACAAACAGGCGATACCGGCTGCCATACAGGCAAAGGGGTTGGCACCCGATGAACCAGCCAAACGCACCGTAGAGGTTGAAGCATTTTGCTCGTGGTCGGCGTGAAGAATAAAAATTTTGTCCATAGCATCAGCTAAGACCGAACTAATCTTGTATTCTTCTGCCGGTACGGAAAAGCACATGTTTAGGAAGTTAGAAGCATAGTCCAGATCGTTACGGGGATAAACAAACGGCTGACCGATAGAATATTTATAAGCCATGGCAGCGATTGTCGGGATTTTGGCAATCAAACGTCGACTGGCCACCATGCGTTGATGGGGATCTGCAATGTCGGTTGAATCATGATAGAAAGCTGAGAGTGCTCCCACAATGCCGACCATAATTGCCATAGGATGAGCATCGCGTCTAAAGCCGGTGAAAAATCGTTGCAACTGTTCATGCACCATCGTATGTTTGACGATGGCACCTTCAAAATCACTTAGTTCAGCCTTATTAGGCAATTCGCCATAAAGCAACAGATAGCAGGTTTCAATAAAACTTCCACTCTCGGCTAATTGCTCAATGGGATACCCGCGATAGAGCAGTATGCCTTCATCGCCGTCAATGTAAGTAATATTGGACCGACAACTCGCCGTTGACATAAAACCCGGATCATACGTAAAGTGGTCACTGTTGTTATAAAGTGCCGCCACATCAACAACCCCCGGCCCAATCGTTCCCTCATAAACAGGCAAGTCATAGTTCGTTCCCTTCAGAGATAAGGCGGCACTTCCGGCAGTTTTTCCATTTTTTTTCTCGGTCATAACGTTGCTTTCGCTTTGGGATACGATCCTGCGTACCATAGCACAATGTACTACACTTTGCCAAACCTGTTAGAGGTTTCAGCAGGGTTTAGTTTCTACGATATTTCTATAATTGTGTAGAATAGTGTCCTGTCCCTCTTTTAATTAACCGGATGTTATTGACGGGAGATCAGGGTGATAGAAGAAAAACTTGAAGAGTTTATCAATGACAATTCTATACTTTATCATATGATTGGAAATGACTCTTGGCCTTCAATTAAAAATGAAGATTTATTTAACACGAGCGCGCTACTCGATACGCACGGTATTACCGGGGAGAAAAGAAAATTGAAGAGCAACGTCGTTTAGAAAGCTTTGAGATTAAATAGGGTGTGGTGATAAGAGATCAAGGTCTTACGTGTGATAAAGGTCTCAAGAGACTACTACTTAAGCGTATTACAGCTGCTTACTGGTATAGGATACTGAACGGTAAAGTTTTCTTTTTTTATAAAAAATGGAGCTACGTGTACTAGCTTCAGCAGAAGCCTATAAGAATAAGTCACATACTGTCCTTGAAGTATGCACACTCTGTTTAATCAAAGCACATCGCGGTGAAATATGTCTTTGTCCTATGAATAGTGAACCTACAAGACGAGGAGGTCACCCAAGAGGCTACAGCATTTTTTTAGGAATTTCTTATTACCCATATGGAGTTCGGGCGGCAGAATTAACTGTTGACCATGAGGTTCGTTATATTGAGCGGTATGTTGTAGATGTTATGAAAATACACGTTAAGGAGAAACAAGAGAGAAAAATAATCTTATACGAAGCGGACAAAAATCATGATGTTGATATTTTCAGCAACCATAGTTTGTGCTTCCAGCAATGATTCCCGTCAAATTTTTCCATAGGTAGAATTGTATGTGTAGCCATGCGGTGATTATTCAAACTGAAATCCTATTCAGGGGGTTTTCGCTTTAATTTAACCGCTAATCTGATCCTGTAACCGCGCCAGAGTTTCGCTTTTTCCTAACGCCCGTAAAACGTCAAAAATACCCGGTGAGATGCTACTACCTGTCAGAGCGGCGCGCAGAGGTTGAGCAATTTTTCCCAATCCTATGTCATGAGTTTCGGCATAATCGCGGATAGTTTTATTAAGAGCCTCCGGCGTCCAGTCTTGCAGGGTTGATAGGCGCTCGGCAATATCCTGCAAGTGAGGTTTTGTACCCTCATTAATGAGTGTATCAGCCTTAGCATCAAGAACAAGAGGGCGCTCGGCAAATAGAAATGCAACGCCATCTGCTAACTCTACCACTGTGCTTGTACGTTCTTTCAAGGCTGGTAGGAGAGATCTAACCTGTTCTTCACGGTCGGAACTAAATACCTCATAGCGCTCTTGCAACAGGGGAGTAAGCACTCTCATCAACAGAGTATCATCGCCGATTCGTATGTAATGGCCATTGAGGTTTTTCAGTTTATTCTTGTCAAACCGTGCCGGAGAGCGTCCCACCTTATCCAAGGTGAACCACTCTATGGCCTGATCCGTGGAAAAAATCTCGTCATTTCCATGGCTCCACCCAAGACGGTTTAGATAATTGCGAAGAGTTTCAGGTAAATACCCCTGTTTGCAATAGCTTTCCAGGCCCAGAGCGCCATGACGTTTGGATAATTTTGCACCATCAACCCCGTGAATAAGAGGAATATGGGCAAAGGTGGGGGTAATCCAGTTAAGAGCTTTATAAAGTCTCAGTTGACGTAAGGCGTTGGTTAAATGGTCGTCCCCACGAATAACATGACTTACGGCCATATCATGGTCATCAACAACAACCGATAACATATAGGTAGGAGAGCCATCACTACGTAAGAGAATGAAATCATCCAGTGCGGCTGCAGGAACTGTTACTGTGCCCTGCACAAGGTCTTGCAAGGTTGTTTTTCCCGCTTGTGGCATGCGGATACGCAGTACGGGCTTTATATCGGTGGAGGTAGAGGGGGTTTTTTCGAGATTCCGACATCGTCCATCGTAGCGGATAGGCTTTCCCTCACGCTTCGCCTTTTCGCGCATTTCTGTCAAAGTTTCAGGTGTGCAGTAGCAGTGATAGGCTTCACCACTCTCTAAAAGGCCATTGGCAATCTGAGTATGGCGCTCTCTACGGGAATACTGAAAAACTGGCTCTTCGTCCCAGTCCAATTCCAGCCAACGCAAGCCATCGAGAATGGCAGATACCGCTTCATCTGTAGAGCGGTCACGATCCGTATCTTCAATACGCAAAAGAAACTTTCCTCTATAATGGCGGGCATAAAGCCAGTTAAACAAAGCCGTGCGTGCGCCACCGATATGTAAATATCCTGATGGGGAAGGAGCAAAACGAGTGATTACTTGTTGCGCTGCCATATTTGTTTCTTAATGCCAAAATAATAAATATTACAAAGCACTTTTGCAGCAATTTTGATAAAACGGTTAAGCAAAAGAGCACAAGAGGGAATAAGGCATGCAACTAAGCACGCCAGAGAACGAAGAATATAAATCAAAAATCTTGCCGAGGCTATGGTTATCAATTTCCGTTGCTATGTGGCGTATCTTTGGAGTGTTTCTCATTGAAAGGGTGTGGGGGATTCTGGAAAAAGAAAGAGAGCAGTGGTTTTTGTGGATTCCCATTTTGATGGGGGTTGGCATAAGCGTCTATTTTCTGTGGCCAACGGAGCCGACTCTTGTTGCTTATGGGGTGCTTGTTATCGTTTTTTTGTTTTGCCTGCCCGGATTATGGGCCAAGCCGTGGGTATTTCTGCTATCAGCATCTGTTCTCGCTGTCAGCGCTGGTTTTCTGGCTGCCGGGCATAGGGCATATCAGGTTCAAGCACCAGTCTTACAGGCGTCAATGAAAGGCGTTGAGGTGGAGGGCAGGATTATATCTCTTGAGTATCAAGAAAACGGAAAAGGTGCCCGCTGGATTCTCGAACCCTCATACATTGAGACTTTACCTATTGATGCTCTACCTCATCGGATTAGATTGCGCTCTCATACCATGCCGGAACATTTTATGCCGGGAGACAGCATTTGGGCGCGAGCGCTTTTGAACCCTCTACCCGGGCCGGTTGAACCCGGAGCATATCATTATGGCCGGCGTTTGTGGTTTGAGCAGAATGGGGCAACGGGGGTGACATTCGGTCCACCTTACCCTCTCCGTGCACAAGTAAAATCAGATGTTATGACAGCAGTGCATGCCATACGCGTGGATATAACCAAGCGTATTCAGGCTGTTCTGGATAATCCGGAAGGGGGGATAGCCTCTGCCCTTATCACAGGTCATAGAGAGGCTATTCCAAAGCAAGCTGAACAAGCATTGCGAGATTCCGGTCTGGCGCACATTCTGGCTATTTCTGGACTTCATGTGGCCATGGTAAGTGGTCTTTTATTCTGGCTCATGCGTTGGCTTCTCTTAAGACTACCGTCGGTAGCGCTCCGTTTACCGGTACGTAAATGGGCGGCGGGGGCGGCTCTTGCGGGGGCTTTATTCTATTTAGTTATTTCCGGCGCTTCTATTGCCACTCAACGTGCCTCTATCATGATTGCGATTATGACGATTGCGGTTATGCTGGACAGGCCCGCTCTGACAATGCGCAATATTGCCATTGCCGCCATACTTGTTCTTCTTGTTCAACCGGAGAGTTTGCTGGAGGCTGGATTTCAAATGTCCTTTGCGGCCACAATGGCACTTATCGCCGTTTATGAGGGGAGAGGGGATAGAATAGAAAGCTGGTTCTCCGGTAAGCAAGCCGGATTGATAAAAACCGGCAGTCGATATGCTGCTACCCTTGTACTTACCAGTCTAATTGCTGGAACGGCGACGGGTCTTTTTGCTGCCTACCATTTTAACCGATTTGCCGTTTATGGTTTAATAGCTAATTTGCTGGCTGTACCCTTGTTGGGAGCCATCGTTATGCCTCTGGTTCTTTTATCTGTGGCACTGATGCCCTTGGGACTCGAAGCCTATCCTCTTCATGGTGCGGGCATGGCTATTAATAGCATTGTGTGGTTCGGAAGAGAGATCGCTTCATGGCTTGGTGCCATACACCACATGCCATCCGGTGCACCATGGACTCTTGCTCTTTTGGCTATTGGCGGGGGCTGGTTATGCCTATGGCATTATTCATGGCGATGGTGGGGAGTGCTGCCTATTATTGTAGCGGTTGTATTACCTTTATTTGAGGCGCGTCCCGATATTCTTATTGACCGGCAGGGTCGTACCGTTGGTTTGCTCCATGAGGGGCTTAGATATTCAGCGCGTCCACGCCGGGGAACCTATGCTGTGGGAATCTGGCGAAAGCGAGACGGTTCACCGCTAAAACCTGCCAATCTTGCTCAATCATCACCATGGCAGTGTACGGATGAGGAATGTTCTGCCGAACTGGCTGATGGGCGTACTGTTGTGCTGGCCGAAACTCTCATTTCCCTTGATCGACAATGTCAACAAGCGGATATTGTTATCACACCGCTTTCTGTTGAAACGCCATGCCCTTCAGCTGATCTGTTTATCAGAGGTCGTGATCTGGAGTCCCATGGAGCCCATGGAATCTATCTGGAGAAAGATGGCTTGCACACACAAAGATTGTCCCGGAACACACGTCAACGCCCTTGGGGACCTTAAAACCTCTGAGGCATCAATAATGCCTCATAAGGTTAACCATCTTACCTTGAATCTTGACTCGCTCAGGGCTGAAAATACGAGTCTCATAGGCAGGATTTGCCGGTTCTAAGGCCAGAGTAGTCCCTTTGCGGCGTAATCTTTTAAGGGTCGCTTCTTCATCATCAATGAAAGCAACGACAATATCGCCATTGTTAACCGTTTCGGTACGTTTAATGATAATCGTATCGCCATCTAAAATGCCCGCATTAATCATGGAATCACCTTTTACTTCAAGGGCGTAATGCTCCCCTGACCCAAGGGCATCGGCAGGCATTTCCACAGACCCCATATTTTGTTGTATAACCTCAACAGGTGTGCCGGCAGCGATACGTCCCATGATTTGTACTTCTACGATAGGCGCTGTTGAAGAAGTTGACGGGAAAGACCCCTGAACAATATCGTCTCTTGAAACGTCATGGGCTGACGTCCCATGTGCTGAAGCGTCACGATCGTCAGATGTTGATTTTGAGGCGGCAGCGACCGGAAGTCTCAAAACCTCCAAGGCGCGGGCGCGATAGGGTAGGCGTCGCAAAAACCCGCGTGCCTCCAGAGCCTTAATAAGGCGGTGAATGCCAGATTTTGAGCGTAGCTGAAGAGCTTCCCTCATCTCATCAAAGGAAGGGGAAACACCGCGCTCCCTGATTCGTTCGTTGATAAACATAAGCAATTCATGCTGCTTGGGTGTAAGCATAGACTTTATCCCTATAGAAAACAGGACCAAAACAAGAACTTTGATGTTCTAGTTTGGTTTCCCTCTAAGGTCAAGCCATAATGTGCAAAGCTGCCATGAGCGTTTCATAATTTATCCGGAGGAGCGTACCATTCTCCGGATTTTCCGCCAGATTTATGGCGTACATGCAATTCCTCAATATAAGCCCCCCGGTCTATGGCCTTAATCATGTCATATATGGTAAGGCACGCCACACTAACGGCGGTGAGAGCCTCCATTTCAACGCCGGTGCGACCGGTAATCTTAACGCACGCTACAACCTCGATCCCGCTTACCTCCTTATTGGAAGTAAAATTGACAGTAACACCAGATAGAGACAGGGGATGACACAAAGGTATCAAATCACTGGTACGTTTGGCCGCCATAATACCAGCCAGACGGGCTACTCCTAAAACATCACCTTTTCTTGCCCGACCTTCCAATACCATATCCAGCGCCTCTGATGACATAATGATGCGCCCAGCCGCCGTGGCTTGACGCATGCTCTCCAGCTTATCGGTGATATTTACCATGACAGCGTTACCGGCCTCATCTATGTGAGAGAGTTTCTTTATGTCCATCTTACTACTCATGAGAACATGACAAAAGCATGTGGGTGGCGGCTTCAATATCATCAGCGCGCATCAGGCTCTCTCCTACCAAAAATCCATGAGCACCACACGCCATAAGGCGGTCTATATCGTTCGGCCTTTTGATGCCACTTTCAGATACCAAAAGACGGTCCGTTGGGGCTGAGGGAGCCAGCCGCTCCGTAACGGCAATGTCTGTTACAAAAGTCTTGAGATTACGGTTATTAATACCGATAACTGCGTTTGTTAAATTAAGAGCGCGGGTCAATTCTGGTTCATCATGAACTTCCGCCAGAACTGCCATGCCCCACTTAGAGGCTTCATCGTATAAAAGCCTGGCCTTATCATCGCTAATCATAGCCATAATGATAAGGACACAGTCTGCCCCAAGAGCACGGGACTCAACAATCTGATAGGGGTCAAGCATGAAATCCTTGCGCAAGACAGGTAATGATGTGGCGCCACGGGCCTGTTTTAAAAAATCAGGAGACCCTTGAAAAGAGGGAGTATCAGTCAAGACCGAAAGGCAAGAGGCCCCTCCCGCTTCGTAGGCACGGGCAATGGTCGTCGGATTAAAATCTTCACGAATGATGCCTGCTGTTGGACTAGCTTTTTTGATTTCAGCAATCAGCGCTACTTTTTTTTCATCCACGGCCTTCAGTAATGCCTCACGGAAGGGACGCACCGGAGGCGCTTGCCTTGCCACATCTCTCAGACTTTTCAGTGGGAATGATTGTTTGGCGTAGGCAATTTCTTCACGTTTATAATCGGTAATTTTGTCCAATATAGCTGCCACAAAATGCCTATCCGTTCGTGAGTTTGATTAAATCATCAAGGCGGGTGAGGGCGGCTCCCGTATCAATAGCTTCACCTGCCATGGCAACGCCCTGACTGAGTGTTTCGGCTTTGTCCGCTACAATCAAGGCCGCTGCCGCATTCAACAGCACGATATCACGATAGGGACTTTTTTTACCCTTAAGCAAAGCCCGCAAAGCTATAGCATTCTCTTCAGGGGTGCCACCCCGTAAAGATTCAGATGTTGCAAGGGGTAGTCCTGCCTCTTCAGGATTTACGGTAAAACTCTGCACCGTACCATCCTTAAGTTCTGCTACATGGCTAGGGCCGGTGGTTGTCAATTCGTCCAGCCCGTCACTGCCATGCACCACCCAGACACGTTCAGTACCTAAATTTTTCAAAACATAAGCTAATGGTTCTACCCATTGAGCATCAAATACACCTAATAGCTGCCGCCGTGCTCCTGACGGATTGGATAAAGGCCCCAGCAGATTAAAAATTGTCCTAAACCCGAGAGCTCCTCGAACAGGTCCCACATATTTCATGGCTGTATGATGAGTGGGCGCAAACATAAATCCAATACCAGCGTCGCTGATGCATTTACTAATGTGCTCAGGTGTTATATCCAGCTTGATGCCGAGCTTCTCCAGAACCTCAGAAGAGCCTGATCGCGACGTAAGCGCCCGATTGCCATGTTTGGCAACCGGAATCCCGCAAGCCGCAACAATAAAAGATACCGCTGCTGAACTGTTATATGTACCTGATCCATCGCCGCCTGTACCGCAACAATCCAAAGAATTGATGGGGGCCTCTACAGGCACGGCCTTTGCTCGCATAATTTGAGCACCGGCGGTTATTTCTTCAACGCTTTCTCCACGCATCCGTAAAGCTGTCAGAAAAGCAGCAACCTGCTCTGGAGCAACACCACCCGACATGATGGCTCCAAAAATCTCCACCGCTTCTTCGCAAGTGAAAAGAATCCCCTCGGTAGCCTTGATAAGGAAAGGTTTTATATCCTGTTTTGGGGCATCAGTCATGGCGGGTGGGTATCACTTGCAAAAAATTACGGAGAATATCGTGACCATGGTGAGAGGCAATACTTTCCGGATGAAACTGAACGCCATAAACCGGAAAACTGTTATGGCGAAGCCCCATAATAACACCATCATCACTGTGAGCGGTAACGCTTAAGCAATCGGGGAGGGGGTCAGACTCAACCATAAGAGAGTGATAGCGGGTAGCTTCAAAAGGCCCGCTTAAGTCAGCAAACAAACCTTCGCCGTTGTGATAGATGGGGCTGGTTTTGCCATGCATCAGCGTGGGGGCACGAACAATACGGCCTCCAAAGGCCTGACCGATGGCCTCGTGCCCTAAACAGACTCCTAAAAGCGGAATACGAGGCGCTGCCTGACGCACTAACTCAAGACAGATACCGGCTTTATCAGGATCGCACGGACCGGGAGAAAGAATAATGCCCTCAGGGGATTTAGCGAACACGTCTTCAACGCTGATTGTATCATTGCGATGCACTTCTATGCGAGCACCCAACTCACCGAGAAAGTGATAGAGATTGTAAGTAAAACTGTCGTAATTATCAATCAGGACCAACATAGGAGTGTCCCTTTAACATTGCATTAGCGTTTTATTGCCCCCGCCTTGCACAGGAAGCAAAACGGACGGCTTCTTCTGCTGCCCTAAATAAGGCTTTGGCTTTGTTGACTGTCTCTTGATATTCTTCTTCGGGATTTGAATCCGCAACGATTCCACCACCGGCTTGTACGTGCATGGTGTTATCTTTAATGACTGCTGTACGCAAGGCAATGCAGGTATCCATATCTCCGGAAGCAGAGAAATAACCTACACATCCGGCATATATGCCGCGCTTTTCCATTTCCAGTTCATCGATAATTTCCATAGCCCGGATTTTAGGTGCCCCTGAGACGGTTCCCGCCGGAAAACCTGCAATCAAAGCAGAAATCGCATCATAAGAGGGTGCCAGTGTGCCTTCTACATTAGAGACAATATGAATAAGGTGCGAGGTATATTCCAGAGAAAATTGTTCTGTTGTCTTTACACTACCTATGCTACTGACACGGCCTGTATCGTTGCGGCCTAAGTCAAGCAACATAAGATGCTCTGCACGCTCTTTGGGGTTGGCAAGCAATTCGGCACCGATTTTTTTATCCTCTTTGCGGTTATTACCGCGTGTACGAGTACCGGCTAAAGGCCGGATGGTCACTTTGCCGTTGCGTACCCGAACCAATATCTCCGGGCTTGAGCCCACCACGGAGAAGTCTCCAAAGTTAAGAAAATACAAAAAAGGGGAAGGGTTGATACGCCTCAAAGCCCGATAGAGATAAAAAGGTGGTAGGTCAAAGGATGTGGTAAAGCGCTGACTCAGAACGACCTGAAAAACATCACCTTGAGTGATATAATCTTTAGCTTGTTTGACGGCGGCAATGTAGTCGTCATGGGAAATATTAGATACGGGCGTGGGTAGGTTTTTAGGCAAAGGCGTCTCAATAGAAGGGGGGTGGCCCTGCTCTAACTTATCAATGATTTCGGAAAGTCGCTCCTCGGCACGCACATAAGCCGCTTGTGCCATAACATCGGCTTCAGCCCGCACAGGGGTTACAATAGTGATACTGTCAGTTACTGAATCAAACACCGCCACAATAGTCGGACGCAAGAATAATCCATCCGGCACTCCCAGAGGATCGGGCTTGTCAACAGGCAAATGCTCCATCAGGCGCACCGTGTCATAGGCCATATACCCAAAAACGCCTGCCGCCATAGGGGGTAAATGGTCGGGTAAGTCCAAGCGAGCATCATCCAAAAATGATCTCAGCGATGTTAAAGCATCCTCATCACATGGTTTGAACGCATCAGCCTCATGCAAAGCATTGCGATTAATCTCTGCCTTGTTGCCATGAGTCCGCCAAATAGCATCAGGAGTCAGACCAATAATAGAATAACGGTCACGAATGTTGCCTCCCTCTACAGACTCCAACAGAAAGCAATTCTCTTGCCCTGACGATAGTTTCAACATAGCTGAAACCGGCGTTTCAAGATCAGCTACGCATGAAACCCATAATACCTGCGGTTTGCCGGTGTCCCAAATTTCCTTAAATGTATCAAAATCCGGCAACATCAAAATTTATACTCAAGTCCTTGGTTAAGACCTTAGAATAGGCCGCCTGCAGGAGCTATGCTCCCCGGTGGTGGCCCCAAAGGTTCACCGGATAATACCCGTTCTAAAACAGTCTGATTGATGCTAACACCCACCTCATCACGGCTACCGGCAATATAATCGGCCAGCATATCAATAGATATATTATACTTTAATTGATCTTCAATCTCAGCTAAGGCCTCCCCCTCAACAGCCTCTGTGGGTATCATAACATCGTGGGTGCGGAGCACAAATACCGTGCCCTTTGCATTATTAATGCCCCAGTTGAACTCCCCCTGGGGGGTTTCAAACAATATCTGTAAAGCCTCAGACGTAAAATCATTGTTAGGAGCATCTCGTTCCATAGCCTCCGTTGTTTTTACCGTAAGATTATAGCCCTCAGCGATCCGCTCAAAACTTTCACCATCATTGCCACGTCTTACAAGTTTTTCCGCCCACTCTTCAAGAGAGCGTTGCACGAAATTCTCTCTATACAGAACCTCCAACTCAGTGCGCACTTTTTCATCTTCAAAAGGTCGTACGTCTTCCGGACTTATAGACACAATATCTATCCAGTAAAAACCACCATCGTCCGTATCCCCCGGCAAAGATTCTTCACCCACATCCAACTCAAAGGCCAAGGGCAACAAACCTGTGATGTTCGGAAAATCCGTTATCCTGTTGCCATCAAGATCTGTTTGATCTTCTGTGATTTCAGGAATATGAATAATAGAAAAACCAAATACTTTCGTGGCCTCTTCCAAAGATTCCCCTGCACCTCGGCTATCTTCAATTAAATCACGAACACCATATATCTCATCAAGAGTGCGCTCATTGACAATACTATCCCGAATGTCATCCCTTTCTTCCTCAAAATGGCTCTCTTGAGCGGATGCAATCTCTCTTAACCTAGGTAAGACAGCACCAAGAGGGGTTTTGACAGGCTCTTTTGAAATTTCTCCCACTCCAAGAGCAAAAACCGTTTCGGCCAGTTCATTCCCCAAGATTTCATCTTGGCTGAGAAGCCCGCTATCAATATCTGCCAACGTAAAACCGCGTTCTGTCACAAGAGTGTCGTAATCCACCTCTTCGTTATCAATTCTGACTATTGCTACTTGTGCCTGCTCTTTATCAGAAAAAGTCAGTCGATCAAAGGCCCTGCGTTCAGGTATATCTAGAAGTGATTTGCGGTTTTTATATTCTTCTTGAAGTTCTTCCTCTGTAGGCTCCTTGATAATGCTTCTTATGTCTTCCGTATTTAGCACAAGAATATCCAATGCGCGTACTTCAGGGCTTATAAAACGACTCTCCTTAACATCATCATAAAGAATACGCAATTGCGCCTCGTCAGGAACATCAGGAGAAGGGATGGCAGAAGACGACAGTTCAATATAATCCGCCACCCGTATTTCATTGGCGTAGCGATAAATCGTATCCGCCATAGAAGCAGGAGCTATTATACCGGCAGTAAGAGCCTGCACCAACTGGCGAGAGGCCATTAAGCGACGTTGCTCATCCACATAGGTTGCTTCCGTAGAACTACTGTTGCGCATGACATGGTCAAAGATTGTCCGTTCAAACTCACCCGATGCTCCCACAAACCTGCCATCCTTTTTAATTTTCTCTACAATTACATCATTAGGAATACTCAAGCCTAAATCATGGGCTGACTCATTAAGGAGTGCCTGTTGAATTAAATTGTTTAAGACTTCGCGGCCAAGACCTCCCGAGCGGGCCTCTTCCAGAGTAATCGGTCGTCCTTCAAATTGAGAGAAAGTGTATAGGTTATTCCTCAGGGTTGTCTGAAAGGTGGAAGCCGGAATTTCTTCTCCTCCAACTTCTGCTAGAATCGGGTCATAGTCAGGTTGAAAAATGTCCGCAATGCCCCAGATAGCAAAGCTTAAAGCAATAACACCTATGAATAGGCGAATAATCCATTTGGTGACAATTTCACGCAAAGATTTCAACATAATGGTAATTCTACAAGCAGTAAGAAAAATGGGGCTGTGCGATAATATGAGGTGTGTGTTAACACTTCAAGTGTACCTAAGTGAATAGAGTCGGAAGTAACAAAAAAAGAGCAGATAAGCACTATAACTTTAACAAGCAGAGACCTTGAGAGATAATCTCACGGAAAGGGAGGTATTAAAGATATAATGGCATCAGGGATGGCGCGTAAGATAACCCCGATAGTGGTGGGAAACTGGAAAATGAATGGCACGAGACGCTCCGCCACAGAGGTCAATCGACTTATCGGCGGATTAAAAAAGATGCCGCATCCTGTTTGTAATGTTATGCTTTGCCCTCCGGCAACTCTTATTGGGGATTTCGCCAAATTATCTAAACGCACCCGCCTTCAGGTAGGCGCGCAGGATTGCCATGTTGACACTGCCGGTGCGCACACGGGGGATGTGAGTACCGAGATGCTACACGATGCGGGCGCGCGAGCTGTTATTGTCGGGCATTCCGAGCGTCGCCGTGACCATGGAGAAAGCAATGCCGACATACATGATAAAGTTCAGGCGGCTTGGCGGGTTAGCCTCACGGCGATTGTATGTGTTGGTGAGACGCGCGTTGAGCGCAATGCCAAACGGACTTTACAGATCATCACCCGTCAGTTGAGCGCCTCACTACCTGCAACTATGGACGGAGATGTCATGATTGCCTATGAACCAGTCTGGGCTATCGGAGCAGCCCGAACCCCTACGCCGGTGGCAATCCGTGAAGTTCATGAACATATCCGTAAACGGTTAAACCTTCGTTTTGGCCTCCGGCAGGGAGACAGGATTCCTATTCTCTACGGTGGATCTGTAACGGCTAATAACGCCGGTCAGATGGCCTCTATAGAGCAGGTCAATGGTGTTTTAGTTGGGGGGGCAAGCCTTAAATATCGTGATTTTTTGAAAATTATATACGCTTTTTCGGCCCCCTAACTCTGTTCCGGCAAACGAGTCTGGACAAAGAGGCTTAATATTCGCTAAAACCCCTCAAACCTCTCATAGGTAGAATCTCCCATGAGTAGAAAGCTAAAGTATCGCAGATGAGTGTTTTGATTTTGACTGCCCATGTTGTTATCGCCATTGTGCTGGTAGCCTTTGTATTGTTGCAACGCTCGGAAGGTGGCGCTTTGGGCATTGGAGATGCAGGCGGTGGTATGCCCCAAGGGCGCAGTCTCGGAAACCCCCTTACTAAAACTACAACTATATTGGGTATCTGTTTTTTTCTAACCAGCATTGGGCTGTCCATTTTGGCGCGTGACAAAACAACGGATTCTCTTTTTGGGGGTGACGGTACCGGATTTGAATCCATCCCGGCTCCAGCTCCCGCTCCGGCACTGCCTTTACCATCAGGTGGATCAGATAGCACAGGTACAGGAGACCAGCCGGTCGTCCCCCGTTCTCCATGACTACCGCTTGGCCTGTAGGCTTAGTTTTCGTCGATTTTTCTCCTACAAATTCTCTTGTAAAACTTTTAGCAGACAGAAGCACATTCTGATGTATTCTGTTGTTCCATGACACGGTTTATTTTCATCACCGGTGGTGTGGTTTCTTCTCTTGGAAAAGGAATAGCAGCAGCTTCTTTAGGGGTCTTGCTTCAAGCGCGCGGCTATAGTGTGCGTTTACGCAAGCTGGACCCTTATTTGAATATAGATCCGGGCACGATGAACCCGATTGAGCACGGAGAAGTTTATGTAACCGATGATGGAGCTGAGACAGACCTTGATTTGGGACATTATGAACGTTTTACCGGCGTGTCGGCTACTTCCGGTGATAATACAACGGCAGGACGCATCTACCAGGAAATTATCACCAGAGAACGCCGTGGTGATTATCTGGGTGGCACGGTTCAGGTCATCCCTCATGTAACTGATGCAATTAAGCAATTTGTTTTGGCTGGAACGGAGGGGGTAGATTTCGTCTTATGTGAGATAGGCGGAACTGTCGGTGATATTGAGGGATTACCATTTTTTGAGGCTATCCGCCAGCTAGGCAATGATTTGCCCCAGGCTAAATCCCTCTTTATTCATTTAACATTACTGCCTTATATTGAAACGACAGGGGAGATAAAAACTAAGCCTACACAACATTCGGTCAAGGAGCTGCGCTCCATCGGTATTCAGCCGGATATTTTACTATGTCGGTGTGGACGCCCCATACCGGCAGAAGGGCGCCGTAAAATTGCGCTATTTTGCAACGCCCGTGAATCATCTGTGCTGGAAGCACTGGATGTTGAAAGCATCTATGATGCACCGGTTGTTTATCACCAACAAGGGCTTGATTGTGAGGTGTTACGTTGTTTTGGGCTGAACGATGCCCGTGCTCCTGATCTTGCCCGCTGGGATGACATTATGAATGCCTTACGCACCCCGGAAGGCAAAGTGACTATTGCGATTGTCGGCAAATATGTAGGTCTAAAAGATGCTTACAAATCACTGACGGAGGCTCTGGTTCATGGCGGCATTGCCAATAATGTTCAAATTGATATGAGATGGCTTGATGCGGAGAGTCTTGAGGATAAAGAGGCTTCGGTATGCCTTAAAGATGTTGATGGAGTGCTTGTGCCGGGTGGTTTTGGAGTGCGGGGTTCGGAGGGGAAAATTGCTGCTGCAGGTTTTGCGCGCACTCATTTAGTGCCTTATTTTGGTATTTGTTTTGGTATGCAGATGGCCATTATTGAGGCCGCTCGTAATTTAGCGGGAATTGAGGAGGCAAATTCTACGGAGTTTAGTGTAACGCCTGAGCCTCTTGTCGGACTCATGACGGAGTGGATGCGTGATAATCAGCTGGAAAGACGCCGTGCCAATGATAATATGGGGGGCACTATGCGTCTTGGCGGATACGAGGCAGTACTGGAGAGGGGTAGCCGCATCGCCGATATCTACAAGGCTCATAAGATTAATGAACGTCACCGGCATCGTTATGAGGTTAACATGAGCTATCGGGATCGCTTGGAAGCCTGTGGCCTCAGCCTATCGGCCATCTCACCAGATGGGTTGTTGCCGGAAGCTATGGAAATCCCTGACCATCCTTGGTATGTGGGAGTACAATACCATCCAGAATTGAAATCCCGGCCTTTTGCGCCACACCCACTATTTACGGCTTTTATCGGCGCTGCTGTAGCCCAAAGCCGTCTGGTATAGAACCGAGATAGAGAATCATGACTTCATCATTACCTAATACGGTAGTTGAAATTGGAAAATTGCGCATCGGTAACGACTTACCTTTGACGATTATTGCCGGACCCTGCGCTTTAGAAAGCCGCGCTCACGCTCTTGAGATTGCTACAGCACTTGCCGACATTGCCAACCGGACAGGGGTGGGTCTCATATACAAGAGCTCTTTTGACAAAGCTAACCGTACGAGTAATGCATCACCTCGTGGTATTGGGTTATCTCCCGCATTAGATATATTTGCTGAAATTAAGGAGATAACTGGCCTACCGGTTTTGACTGATATTCATGAGAGAAATCAATGTGAGCATGTGGGTAAAGTAGTTGATGTGCTCCAGATACCAGCATTTTTATGCCGTCAAACAGATTTACTACAGGCGGCTGCTCATACAAACTGTGTTGTAAACATTAAAAAAGGTCAATTTCTAGCTCCTTGGGATATGGAGCACGTGCTGGCCAAGGTGGTAGAAGCTGGAAATTCTAACGTTATGGCCACTGAACGGGGGGTTTCTTTTGGATACAACGCGCTGGTTTCCGATATGCGGTCGTTACCAATTTTGCGCTCTTTTAAGGCTCCGGTTGTTTTTGATGCCACCCATTCCGTCCAACAGCCCGGAGGGCAGGGAGCAGCCTCCGGTGGTCAAAGAGAGATGGCTCCTGTGCTGGCGCGAGCTGCTGTTGCGGTAGGGGTGGCGGCGGTTTTCATGGAAACCCATCAGGACCCTGATCATGCGCCTTCTGATGGGCCCAATATGGTAGTTCTGGACGAACTTGAGGGTATCATCAGCGACTTACAAGCCTTTGATAGGTTGGCCAAAAAGGAAGCCGGTGCCGACTAACCGCGCCCCCGATAGGGATCTACTCCTTGCTCCGGGACCCATAAGCCATCAGGCATGGTTCCTTGTTGCCAGAAAATATCAATAGGAATACCACCTCGTGGATACCAATAACCCCCGATGCGCAACCAATGAGGGGTTAGTATCTCATATACCCGCTTGCCGATTGATAAGGTGCAGTCTTCATGGAAAACTCCCTCATTGCGGAAAGAATTCATATATATCTTAAAAGAGCGCGATTCTAACAACCACTCATTAGGGGCATAATCAATGACCAGATGGGCAAAATCTGGTTGCCCGGTGCGGGGGCACAGACAGGTAAATTCCGGTGCAGTAAAGCGAGCCAGATAGGGTGTATCCGTATGAGGGTTGGGAATGCGCTCTAGTTCTGCCTCTGCGGAGTTGGCAGGCGCCGCGGAATGTGTCTTTATTTGTTGCATTATGAAATGCCCATAAGTTTATGAAGTTGTACGCTTAACTTCCATTGTGAATGGTTTAGACAATAAGCTGTGGCCTGCCGACTGTTTTCCACTTTAGCGGAACTATCCATAGGTTGTAGATAGAAATGCTCAAATTCCAAATGCTCAAAACACTCAGGATGAGCTTGCGGTTCCACTTGAGGAAAAATCAGTTTCAGTTCATGCCCTTTGGTGATTGACAATGTGGTGTTGGCCTTTGGACTGACACATATCCAGTCTATACCTTGAGGTAGGGGGTGTGTGCCATTGGTCTCTATGGCAACTGTGAAGCCTCTGGCATGGAAGGACTCAATAACAGCCTCGTCCAGTTGCAAAGAGGGCTCTCCTCCGGTGCATACCACATAAGGGGAAGGCTCCTCTACAGGCCATATACGCTCAACGGCAGTGGCCAATTCTTCTGCCGTGGCAAAGCGACCTCCATTAAGGCCATCTATTCCGATAAAGTCTGTATCACAAAATGAACAGATGGCTTTTGTCCGGTCGTCTTCTCGTCCGGACCACAAATTGCATCCGGCAAAGCGGCATAAAATCGCTGGGCGACCTGCATAATATCCTTCTCCCTGAAGGGTATAAAATATTTCTTTCACGCTATACATGAGATTTCCTCCTCCACTCCTCATATCCCTGCGCCCGCAATTTACACGCCGGACAATCGCCACACCCATACCCCCATTCATGGGCATGCCTCCGATCACCTCTATAACAAGTATGACTCTCCTCACGCACCAGTTCTACAAAGGTCTCACCTCCAAGAGTATGAGCCAACTGCCAACTCTTCGCTTTGCTTGACAGTACCAACGGCATTTGCATAACGAAATCCTGTCCCATGCCAAGATTAATAGTTTGGTTGAGCATCTCAAGGGCATCCTGTCGGCAATCAGGATAACCGGTAGTATCTGTCTCACACATGCCCCCCACAAGGTGATATATACCCAACTGCCATCCCAAAGCAGCGGCAGTGGTAAAAAATATCAAATTGCGCCCAGGTACAAAAGTCGTAGGCAACCCTTCGTTGGACACTTTTATAGGTTTGTCGTGCGTTGTTAAAGCACTGTCACCCAGTTCTTTGAAAAAGCTTAGGTTCACAATGTGGTCAGCACCCAGCCTGTCTGCCCAAAGAGGAAAATCATCCGTGAGTTTTTTGCGTATAGCCGCACGACAAGCCAATTCAACATTATGGCGCTGGCCATATTCAAACCCAATCGTCTCCACATGGTTATAGTGCTCCAGCGCCCAACCGAGGCAGATGGTGGAATCCTGCCCGCCGGAAAATAAAATCAGGGCTTTATCGGATGAGGTTAGCACTTTGCCGGTCGAAGAATGCACAGAAGAAGAGGACATAAAGACTTAAAACAGGGTGCGACTTGTGAGGTCAACAAAAAAGCGTTTTCAGCACTTATCATTAACATCATTAATGGTTAAAACGGGGGTGTAGTTTATGTGAAAGAGTAAATGTCATGGTAGCGATTGTAGATATTATTGGACGGGAAGTTCTTGACAGTCGGGGTAATCCAACTGTTGAGGTTGAAATCGTGCTGGAAGACGGCAGTCAGGGGCGGGCGATTGTTCCTTCAGGCGCTTCAACGGGAGCTCATGAGGCCGTAGAGCGTCGTGATGGCGGTAGCCGCTATGGAGGAAAAGGTGTGCAGGGGGCTATAGATACCATCAACGGAGAAATTTTTGATGCCATCTCAGGCATGAACGCCACTGAGCAAACGCTTATTGATGGCATTTTGATTGATTTAGATGGTACGCCTAATAAATCCCGCCTGGGTGCCAATGCTATTCTTGGGGTATCACTGGCTTTGGCACAAGCATCGGCAGTCTCTTTGGAAGTTCCCTTGTTCCGCTATTTAGGTGGACCGGGTGCACAACTGTTGCCGGCGCCTATGATGAATATCATCAATGGCGGTGCCCATGCCGATAACGCCATAGATCTTCAGGAGTTTATGATTATGCCGTTATCGGCCCCTTCCTTTAAGGAGGGGCTTAGAATGGGTGTTGAGGTTTTTCATACCTTGGGCGATATGCTTAAAGCTGAAGGCTATAGCATCAATGTGGGTGATGAGGGAGGCTATGCACCTGCCATAAGTTCTGCTACTCAGGCGCTGGATGCCATTATGGAGGCGATAGAAGAGGCCGGATACAAAGCTGGAGAGGACGTGTTTATTGCGCTTGACCCGGCGGCCACCGAATTTTATCAGGATGGTTCTTATCATCTGACCGGTGAGGGCAAAACTCTCAAGTCTGACAAAATGGTCGCCTACTATGAAGGGTTAGTTAAAAACTATCCAATTGTTTCCATTGAGGATCCCATGGCAGAGGATGATTGGCAGGGTTGGAAGCTTATTACTCAAAAATTGGGGGATAAGTGCCAGCTTGTGGGGGATGATGTGTTTGTAACCAACCCTGACCGCCTCGCCGACGGCATTGCGAAGGGCGTTGCTAATGCCATATTGGTGAAGCCCAACCAAATAGGCACTCTAACAGAAACAATGGCGACTGTGACTATGGCTTACAAAGAAGGCTATAAAACAGTGATGTCCCATCGCTCCGGAGAGACGGAAGATGCCACTATTGCCGATTTGGCCGTTGCTCTTCATTGTGGACAGATAAAAACGGGGTCTTTGTCTCGCTCGGACCGCCTTGCCAAATATAATCAACTCCTGCGTATTGAGGAGCGGTTAGGGCCGGTTGCCACCTATGCCGGACCTCAATTGCGTCGCCATTAACAAACTTTGAGGGGAATACGGCATGAGAACAAAAGTAGGTGTCTTTTGGATGAGCGGACTTTTATTCTCTGCTTTAGTATATTTCCTTCAGGGGTAAGAAAGAGGCTTGACGCAGGGAAGCGGTTTGTGATTCTCTTGCTGCATGTATGCGAATCAGCAACCCCGAGGGGGAATCCCCCGTCGCCGGTTACGGCATCAGATTGTGCCGTTTGTGTGTTTGTGCGTGATGATCTATTTCACCTACCATGCCATCTATGGAAACCATGGCCTGATTGCTGGCGCGCACTTAGACGAGCGTATCAAAGCACTGGAAATGGAATTAGCCGAACTGCGCCCAGTGCGGCAAAATTTGGAAGACAAATGCTCCCGATTGCGGCTTGCAAGCCTTGATCTTGATTTGCTTGATGAGCAATCCCGGCGGCTTTTGGAGGTGGCCTATCCTGAAGAAATCGTTATTTTTCGCGATAAATTCTAGGTTTTTTGAATAACAGTGCCCTATATTTGAGGGTGTGTGGGCTATGTTGCCTGTGGAACGGAAAGATATTTCCCGTATAGTATACTGTCGTAATATCTGAGATATGGCCTCAGGAAATAGCGGGAGATGAAATGTGCCACAGCGCAAGCAACCAGCAAAAAAAACAGTTCGTAGAAAAATGGCCTCTTCTGCACGTAAACCTTGTAAGGAAAAATCCCGTAAAGGTGCAGGTTCCAAACTGGATCTGTTAAAGGCCTATAGAGACATGCTTCTCATTCGGCGTTTTGAGGAACGTGCCGGACAAATGTACGGCATGGGTCTCATCGGAGGATTCTGCCATTTGTACATTGGGCAGGAAGCGGTTGTTGTGGGCCTGCAAGCCGCCCTCAACGAGGGTGACAAAGTCATCACAGCCTATCGCGAACATGGTCATATGTTGGCCTGTGGTATGGAGGCCCGGGGGGTTATGGCAGAATTGACAGGTCGCGCAGGGGGGTATTCAAAAGGCAAGGGTGGCTCAATGCACATGTTTAACCCGGAGCAGGGTTTTTATGGCGGTCATGGTATTGTTGGTGCACAGGTGTCACTAGGCTCGGGCCTTGCTTTTGCTATTAAATATCGCTGTGAAAGCAGCGTATGTCTGACTTATATGGGAGACGGTGCCGCCAATCAGGGGCAAGTCTATGAAAGTTTCAATATGGCTGAACTCTGGCGGTTACCTGTAATCTATATTATTGAGAATAATCAATATGCTATGGGAACCAGCGTAGAACGCGCTTCAGCTCAGACGAATTTATCTAAACGAGGTGAGAGTTTTAACATTCCCGGTAAGCAGGTTGACGGCATGGAAGTAAAAAAGGTCTATGATGCCGCCTTGAAAGCCGTTGAGTGGTGTCGTCAGGGGAAGGGCCCATACATTTTAGAGATGATGACATATCGCTATCGGGGTCATTCTATGTCGGACCCGGCTAAATATCGTGCCCGTGAGGAGGTTGATAAAGTTCGTAACGAGCGCGACCCTATTGAAAATACCGGTCAACTCTTGATAACTGGAGGGATTATTGATGAGGCAGGGCTCAAAGAAATAGATAAAGAGGTTAGGGCTGTTGTTGCTGATGCGGCTACTTTTGCTCAGGAAAATTCTGAACCGGAGGCGGCAGAATTATGGACAGATGTTTTACGTTGAGCGCAATAAGAAACGGATACAGATAAAGATATGACTATTGAGATTCTTATGCCTGCCTTATCGCCCACCATGGAAGAGGGCACGCTGGCCAAATGGATGGTCAAAGAAGGGGATGCTGTCTCCTCCGGGGATGTTATTGCTGAGATTGAAACCGATAAGGCTACCATGGAAGTAGAGGCCATTGATGAGGGGCACATAGGTAAACTGTTGATTCCGGACGGAGCGGAGAATGTACCGGTTAATAGCGTCATTGCGGTTTTGCTTCAGGAGGGGGAGGATGCCAATGCCATAGGGGAGCACCAATCCACTGTACCATCAGCGACTCTAACCCCAGAGTTCACAACTCCGGAAATTGTAAGTAGGAAAGAACCCGAAAGAGTTCCGGAAGCACGCCCGCCTGTTGTAGTTCACGAACCGGATGTGCCGCCCGATACCGCCATGGTAACCATGACTGTACGCGAGGCCTTGCGAGATGCCATGGCAGAAGAAATGCGTCGCGATGACACGGTGTTTGTCATGGGCGAGGAGGTTGCAGAATATCAGGGAGCATACAAAGTAACTCAGGGTTTACTGGAAGAATTTGGGGAAACCCGTGTGCGGGATACACCTATTACAGAGCATGGCTTTGCAGGTCTTGGTGTAGGGGCTGCCTTTGGGGGGTTACGTCCCATTGTTGAGTTCATGACGTTTAACTTTGCCATGCAAGCCATTGATCATATTATTAACTCTGCGGCGAAGACCCTTTATATGTCAGGAGGTATGATTCATTGCCCTATTGTTTTTCGCGGACCAAACGGAGCCGCCGCCCGTGTTGCTGCGCAGCATAGTCAGGACTATTCCGCCTGGTATGCCCATGTGCCGGGCTTAAAGGTGGTAGCCCCTTTTTCTGCCATGGATGCCAAGGGCTTATTAAAAGCTGCTATTCGTGATCCTAATCCGGTTGTTTTTTTGGAAAATGAAATTCTCTATGGTCGCTCTTTTGAAGTTCCCGAACTGGATGATTTTGTGTTGCCTATAGGCAAGGCCAGAGTGTTGCGTGAGGGGGATCATGTAACCCTTGTAGGACACTCATTTGCTCTTAACCATATTTTAGAGGCTACCGATATTCTTATTGGTGATGGCATTAGTGGTGAGATTATTGATTTACGCACTTTGCGTCCGTTAGATATGAAGACTATCCTGACCTCTGTGCGTAAGACCAATCGGCTTGTTATTGTAGAGGAGGGTTGGCCTGTGTGCAGCATTGGCTCTGAGATTGCAGCAAGCGTTACAGCAGAGGCATTTGATGATCTTGATGCACCGCCTTTGCGCATCAGTGGTCGGGATGTGCCGATGCCTTATGCAGCTAATCTCGAAAAGCTGGCGCTACCTTCCGTTGGGGATGTCATTGAGGCGGTAAAAGCCGTCTGCTACCGGTGAAGTGTTGAGTCCATGCCTGAAGCCACCCCAATGGAAGCTCCAAAAGGCTCACGGCTTATGGCCAGTCCTTTAGCTCGTCGGCTGGCAAAAACTCATAACATTGACCTCAACACCCTTAACGGCTCGGGGCCTCATGGACGCGTTGTTAAGCGGGACATTGAGGTCGCTGTTGCAGGGGGCGGTGTGGAGCATGAGCTGGTTGCCCATATGGCTACAAGCAAACCGCCTGTCGGGAGAGGCGGGGAGGCTTTGCCCGATGCCCGCTTATTCTACAATGAAGGTGAGTATGAAAGCCGTCCGCTGGATGGTATGCGCCGTGCCATCGCTCGGCGTATGACTCAATCTATGAGCGAAATTCCTCATTTTTACCTTACTATAGACTGCAACATTGATAAATTACTTGATGCACGGCGTAGCCTTAACCGGACTGACGAAAATCTCAAATTAAGTGTCAATGATTTTCTGGTGCGTGCTGCTGCGCTCGCCCTCATGAAAGTGCCGCAAGCCAACGCCAGCTGGGCTGGAGACGCACTGCTATATCACCATCACGCCGATATTGGCATTGCGGTAGCTTTGGAAGGTGGTGGCCTGATAACGCCCATTATCCGTCGGGCCGATGAGAAACAAATAGCTGACATCGCCAGCGCCTCCAAAGATCTTATTGCCCGAGCCCGCAACCGTAAACTTACCCCTCAGGATTATGAAGGGGGCAGTTTTTCGCTCTCTAATTTGGGTATGTATGGCATTCGTCAATTTACGGCAGTTATTAATCCTCCTCAGGCCTCTATTCTGGCTATTGGGAGTGGAGAAAAACGCACCATAGTTGGTGCAAATAACGCCATTACCGTTGCTACCCTCATGACTGTTACTTTGTCTTGTGATCATCGGGTAATTGACGGGGCTATCGGTGCCGAGTTATTGGGGACTTTCCGTCAGTACGTAGAAAACCCCATCACTATGCTCGTGTAACCATGACAAACAATAAAACCTCTTATGATGTAATTATCATCGGGGCCGGACCCGGCGGCTATGTAGCGGCCATACGCGCCGCTCAATTGGGTTTGCAAACTGCCATTATAGAGCGCGAACATCTGGGCGGTATTTGTCTTAACTGGGGGTGTATTCCCACCAAATCTTTATTACATACTGCTGAGCTTTATACTTCTCTTAACCATTTAGATGACTATGGCTTGTCAGTTGATAATCCCCGTTATGATTTAGCTACCGTAGTGAAGCGTAGCAGAGACGTCTCCAAACGCTTGTCTGACGGAGTAGCGTTTCTACTCAAGAAAAACAAGATTGACGTCATCATGGGAAAGGCCCGTTTCGAGACCCCCACACGCTTGGTTGTTGAGGAAAAAACCGACAAACGCTCCCTTGAAGCATCCAATATCATTATTGCAACCGGCGCACGGGCGCGGGTGTTACCGGAGTTAGAACCGGACGGCAAAATGATCTGGTCATACAAAGAAGCTATGGTTCCTGACATACTGCCCAACAATCTCCTTGTTGTAGGATCGGGTGCTATTGGCATTGAGTTTGCAAGTTTCTTCCTCGCCCTTAGCGCACAGGTAACCGTTGCTGAAGTTCAGGAACGCATTTTACCCGTAGAAGATGAAGAAATATCCAAACTGGCTACAAGAGCTTTCAAAAAACGGGGCATGACCATTTTAACAAAAACCTCCGTTGAGAGCGTCAAACAAGATAAAAAACAAGCCCACGTAACTCTCAGGAGTGCGGACGGCAAAAAAACCAACACCATAATCGTAGACCGCATCATCAGCGCTGTTGGCATCACCGGCAACACAGAAAATCTGAGCCTTGAGGCTATCGGCGTTAAGACGGACAAGGGGCATATTATGGTTAATGAGCGCCTTGAAACCGGTGTGCCTCATGTTTATGCCATTGGTGATGTAGCAGGACCGCCATGGTTGGCTCATAAGGCCAGCCACGAAGGTGTGTTGGTAGCAGAACAATGCGCGGGGCAGGGCGGAAACCTCCACCCATTGGATAAAAACGCTATTCCGGGATGCACCTATTGCCAACCCCAAATTGCCAGTATCGGCTTGACGGAGGCTCAGGCAAACGAGCAAGGCTATGACATCCATGTCGGGCGTTTCCCTTTTACCGGCAATGGTAAAGCCATAACCCTTGGTGAGACGGAAGGGCTTGTTAAGACAATTTTTGATAAAAAAACTGGGGAGCTACTAGGCGCCCACATGATCGGAGCTGAGGTAACCGAACTTATTCAGGGCTATAGTATAGCAAAAACTCTAGAGGCAACTGAGCAAGATTTAATGCGGGCTGTCTTTCCTCACCCAACATTAAGCGAGATGATGCATGAATCCGTACTTGAGGCATATAGCCGTGCCCTTCACATATAAGGGTAGATAAGGGCAGAAAGTGAACACATTATGGTTGTTGTTGTAAATACACTAAATGGGAGCAAACGTAGCGACGGACCTCGCCATCCTGAAAAGGTACATCGTCCGGAAACATCAGTGATGCGTAAACCTTCCTGGATTCGCGTTAAAGCCCCTGACTCGCCGGTTTATAAAGAAACTCTATCGATTATTCGGGAACAGGGGTTGGTTACGGTTTGCGAAGAGGCCGGATGTCCTAACATTGGTGAGTGTTGGTCAAAAAAGCATGCAACCATGATGATTATGGGGGAGATTTGTACGCGTGCGTGCAGCTTTTGCAATGTACGCACCGGACTGCCGAACCCTCTTGATGGAGATGAGCCCCAACGGGTAGCCGAAGCCGTTACTCGCCTAGAGTTGGCTCATGTTATCATTACCTCCGTTGATCGTGATGATTTGCCTGATGGAGGAGCGGCCCACTTTGCCACCGTCATAAGATCTATACGCGCCGCCACACCGAAAACCACCATTGAAGTTTTAACGCCTGATTTTTTACGCAAAACCGGAGCGCTAGAACAAGTAGTAGAAGCACAGCCTGATGTGTTTAATCACAATCTGGAAACTGTGCCTAGGTTATACCCGCGTATTCGCCCGGGGGCGCGTTATTATCATTCTTTGCGTTTATTGGAGCAGGTTAAGTCTATAGCCCCCGACCAGTTCACTAAGTCGGGTCTTATGGTGGGGTTGGGAGAAACCCGCGACGAAATCCTGCAAGTCATGGATGATATGCGCACCGCCGGCATTGATTTTTTAACTATCGGTCAATATCTCCAGCCAACCCGACGTCATGCAGCCGTTGAAAGTTTTGTAACACCCGCCGAATTCAAGGCGTATGAGACCATCGCTTATAGTAAAAACTTTCTTATGGTGTCGGCCAGTCCTTTAACGCGCTCGTCTTATCATGCCGGAGATGATTTTGAAGCTTTGCGCAAAGCCTGTCTTAAGGGTTCTGTCTGAGCGGCGCTATCACTCATGTCTTCATACACCCGCCAAAGGGAATTACCCTACAAAGCCGAGTGCATGTTTGAGATGGTTGCCGCAATTGAGAACTATCCTTCTTTTTTGCCATGGTGCGAAGCGGTGCGCATTCAAGATCGGGAGATAACACCAACAGGTGAAGTTCTCATAGCTGACATGGTCATTCGCTATAAAGTCTTTCGTGAACGCTTTTCAAGCCGTGTGGTACTAACCCCCCGACAGTACTTAATTGATGTTTCCGGCTTACAAGGGGCTATGCGTTATCTTACCAACCGCTGGCAATTTCATGAGCAACCTCACAGAGGGTGTCTGGTAGATTTTTTTATAGATTTTGAGTTTAAGAATCCTGTCTTGCGCAGCTTGCTTGATCTTGTTTTTGACAGGGCAGGGGCTAGATTAATGACCGCTTTTGAAGAGCGCGCTGCTGAATTATATGAGTGACTTTACCGTATGATTTCTTTCATCATATCAAGAGCCGCTTCAAGACTATCCATGCGAACGGAAGATCGGCTTGTAGGCGTGAAATGAAACGCTTTGTGAATAAGATGCTCTTCTCCATAAGCGGATGCAATATGCACTAACCCCACCGGCTTGGTTGTTGTATCTCCTCTTGGCCCTGCAATGCCTGTTAAAGCTACACTGATATTTGCCCGATTGCGACTGGCCTTAAGTGCTCCTTGTGCCATAGCACAAGCAACAGGCTTGCTTACGGCTCCGGCCTCCCGTAACATTTCTTTTGGTACACCAAGCACTTCATGCTTTGCCCAATTGGAATAAGTAACGAAACCCCTGTCTACAACGGCAGAAGAGCCCGGAAGTTCCGTTAGACAAGCCGCAAGCAACCCACCGGTACAAGATTCTGCCGTTACGGTACGCAACTCCCGTTGCCGGCATTCATCAAGTAGTGCTTGAACTTTTTTTATAATTGCTTCCGAGAACATATAAATCTCACCAATCAAAAACCCAACGCAAAACTAAAAAAATACACGAAGCATATACCGCAGCAATTAAATCATCCAGCATCACACCGGAACTACCCTTAAGTTTTTTATCTACAAAGCGGATAGGCCAAGGCTTGACAATGTCAAACACACGAAACAATACAAAGGCAGTTATAACACCCAAGGGCGTTAAGGGCATAGCCATCATGGTTAACCATTGTCCGGCTACTTCATCAATAACAATCTCCGGTGCATCCGGTTTGCCGGATAGATGCCCGTAAATATCGGCCGCCCATAACCCTATAGAAACCATTACAAGAGACCCCACCACAACACCAACCGGCCCCCAAAGCAGGGCAAGCCCAATGCCTGTTGGCAAGGCTACCAACGACCCCCACGTACCCGGTGCATGAGGCAATCGTCCTATACCAAAAAACGTAGCCATGAGAACCACAGGGTTAAACGGTGTAAGAGATGAGGGGAGGGGAGTTAAAAAGCTCATTGCCTACTCCTTGCCATAAAACAAAAGAGTTGCAATGGCATAGGCAGCAATGCCTTGCCCTTTTCCAATAAAGCCTAAGCCTTCCGTTGTGGTAGCCTTAATGCTCACTTGGCGGGGTTTTATGCCCAGAGCGTGGGCAGTGCTCTCTTTCATAGATTGTTTATAGGGCATGAGATGAGGCTTCTCACAAATCAGCGTCACATCCACATGATTAATAACCCCTCCATCATTACTAACCAGACTCGCTGCATGATTTAAAAACACGAAAGAAGCCGCATCTTTCCAGCGACCATCATGGGGCGGAAAATGATCTCCAATATCACCGCCCCCCAAAGCACCCAAAATAGCATCCGTCACGGCATGAAATCCTGCGTCAGCATCTGAATGCCCTTCAAGGCCATTCTCAAAGGGAATAGTCACACCGCATAGGATTACGTGATTACCCTTACCAAATCTATGTACGTCATATCCAAAACCCGTTCGGGGTAGAGGAACGGACTGTCTCTTGAGAGTTTGCTCTGCCTGTTCAAAATCAGCATGGGTAGTAAGTTTGATGTTCTCGTTACGACCCTCAACAAATTGACACTCAAACCCCGCCGCTTGAGCCAAAGCAATATCATCATCATACTCTTGCTGTGTTTTTCGATGAGCCTCAATAATATCAGCAAAGTGAAACCCTTGGGGAGTTAAAGTGCGCCATAAAGTGCTCTCTTTTTTTATCGATCTTTGTATATCCAAAACCTGTCCTGTTTTTTCATCGCGGTATTTCAAGGCATCGGTAGACGGTAAAACCGGCACAGCAGCAGATTTGGTTTTAAGAGCATCCAAAACAGCACTGATTTCTTCATAAGACACAAAAGGGCGGGCACCATCATGTATCAACACATAATCCGGTGGAGGTTCTCTTTCCGCCAGACTTTCCAAACCCGCCCGTACACTCATCTGCCGTGTTGTCCCTCCTATAACAGGAGTAAGCAAACCATCCCTACCGTCCAAATCTGCTAAAGCCATCTCATAATGACCCTCCTGAGAGTCACCTATAACAATTTGAACAGCACTTATGGCAGGATTTTCCAAAAAAACGCGCACCACCCGCCGCAAAACAGTTTCTCCGCATAGCATACGATATTGCTTAGGCATACCACCGCCCGCTCGCTCACCTTGTCCGGCGGCAACAATCAGCGCAATAGTGCTACAAGAATGAGACGGGGAGGGCATTATCATGGCCATCATCATGGCACAATTATGATTGAAATACAGTTAATAAGGGATAAGAATAGACGTGTGTCTTGTTTAAACACCCTTTGTTTGGGGGTGCCATCTCTCTTGTTGGGGTTAAAAGTACATGACAGTTCCTTGGTGTCCGCAATATGCGGTTTTACAATTCAATGCGGATATACGGCCATCTCACGCATTATTTGGTAAAGTCTGTATGCGTTATGAGATCTGGCCGCTAGAGTTAGCCTTGCATTTTTGTAACATGCTATCAAACGCTAATATTCGTCATCAGGAGGGCCATGAGCACTCAGGATAAAATTGCTGATATACTAATTGTTGATGATGAAGCTGAGATACGCAACCTCATTGCAGGTGTCTTGTCAGATGATGGCTATGAGACACGAGTTGCCACCGGTTGCGCAGAGGCATTTAGCGCAATTGAAGATCGTATTCCCAGGTTAATATTACTTGATATATGGCTGCAGAATGATTCTATGGATGGTTTGCGGATATTAGAACAACTCAAAGAAAATTATCCGGAGATTCCTGTCGTGATGATTAGCGGTCACGGCAATATAGATATGGCGGTTTCCTCCATTAAAAAAGGGGCGTATGACTTTATAGAAAAACCTTTCAGGGCAGATCATTTAATTCAGACAATTCGCCGTGTCATAGAAACTACACGTCTAAGACGAGAAAATCAGGAACTCCTTGCTCGGGCAGGAGGTATAATTGAACTAGTCGGAAAATCCCCCGCCGTTATGCTCATGCGGCAAACCGTTGAGAAAATTGCACCCACCTCAAGTCGCATATTAATCACTGGCCCTATTGGGTCGGGCAAGGAGATGGTAGCGCGCCTCATTCATGCGCGCTCTAAACGAGCGGCGGCTCCTTTTATTGCCCTGAATGCTGCAACCATGACTCCGGAGCGGGTAGAGCAGGAATTGTTTGGCATAGAAGAGCCAAGGCAGGGTATCCAAAAAGTGGGGCTTTTAGAACAAGCGCATGGCGGGACGTTGTTTCTTGATGAAATAGGGAAAATGCCCTTAAAAACCCAGAAAAAAACCCTTCGGGTTTTAGTAGAGCAGCGCTTTCAGCGTGTAGGTGGCAGTCGTCAGGTTCAGGTTGATGTGAGAATTATCTCATCCTCCAGTCGTAATTTGGAAGGTGAGATTGAAAAGGACCGTTTCAGTAAAGACCTGTATCATCGTTTGAACGTAACACCTATAGGAGTGCCTCCTTTGACAGATAGGCGGGCTGATATTCCGGCACTGGTAGAAAACCTCATAGAGCGGATATGCACAACTTCGGGTCTGGCCCCTCGTCGCATCGGCAATGATGCCCTTGCAGTCCTGCAGAGTTATACTTGGCCTGGGAATATACGCCAGCTTCGTAATTATGTTGAACGTTTAATGATTTTAGCTAATGGAAATGAAGATATTATAACCGCTACTATGTTACCCAATGATATGCCCGATCAAATAATGGCTTTGCCCAGCACGGACCAAGAGCATATTATGGCGATGCCCTTGCGGGCGGCCAGAGAATCTTTTGAGAGGGATTATTTGCAGGCGCAAGTTAAGAGATTTGGGGGTAACATATCTAAAACAGCTGATTTTATTGGTATGGAGCGTTCAGCCCTGCATCGCAAGTTGAAATTTCTTGGTATCAGTAATCGTGCCCATCAAGATACATAGATCTATTACCGTTATACGGAGAAAACAGATATGAAAGTCATTGTATGTGGCGCAGGGCAGGTGGGAACCGGTATTGCGCGACGTTTGTCGCAAGAGAATAACGACATAACGGTAATTGATCACTCGCCGGAGTTAATCCGGAATATAAGTCAAACTCTTGATGTAAAAACTATCATAGGACATGCCTCTCATCCGGATGTTCTGCAAAAAGCCGGAGCACAAGATGCCGATATGCTAATAGCGGTTACCTTGCACGATGAAGTCAATATGGTGGCTTGTCAGGTTTGTTATTCAATTTTTAGTGTGCCTACAAAAATTGCACGCGTTAGGAGTCAAAATTATCTCAAACCTGAATGGCATGATCTTTTTAGTCGTGAGCACGCTCCTGTTGACGTCATTATATCGCCTGAAATTGAAGCCGGAGATGCTGTACTCAGACGCCTTGCGTTGCCGGGGTCTTTTGAAACCTTTTCTTTTGTAGAAGGCAAGGTAACCTTGGTAGGAGTTACCCTTGAGGATGATTGTCCTGTTGTTAATACACCTTTACGGCAGCTTACGTCGCTCTTTCCTAACTTATCTACCATTGTGACAGGGGTCGTACGGGAAGGAAAACTCTTTATTCCGCACAGTGATGAAGAGCTACTTGTGGGGGATGATGTGTTTTTTATCTCCGCTACAGAAAAAGTCAAGCGAACGCTCTCTATTTTTGGTCACGAAGAGCCTTATGCCCGCCATATTATTATCATTGGGGGAGGTAATATAGGACGTTATGTAGCGCAACGTCTGGAGGAAACCGACTCCAAGGTGAGTGTAAGACTAATAGAGCAGCAGAAGGATCGTGCGATGATGGCAGCGAAGGATCTTGATAACACTATCGTTCTTCACGGGTCTGGCCTTGAGCCGGAAATTTTACGGGAGGCTGGAGCCATGAATACCGAAACTGTTGTGACCCTCACCAACAATGATCAAGTTAACATTCTTGCCAGCGTCATGGCCCATCGTGAAGGCTGCCAGCGCACTTTGTGCCTTATCAATGACAACAAATATGCACCGATGATGCGTTCTTTTGGTATTGACGTTTCTATCAATCCTCGCACAACAACTATTTCGTCTATTCTTCAGCATGTACGGCGGGGGCGCATTAAAGCTCTTTATTCCGTTGCAGATGGCATGGCTGAGGTGGTTGATGCAGAAGTACTCAAGACATCACCCTTACTGGGCATGAAGATCTCAGAGATTCATATGCCGGAGGGTATTATCATCGGCGCTATCGTACGGGAGGGGCAATTCATCATGCCGTCAGGAGATTTAACCGTCAGAGAAGGGGATAGAATTATCGTTTTTGCTCACGCAGAACAGATACATAAGGTTGAGCAAATGTTTCGAGTAAGTTTTGAGTATTTTTAGGCGGAAACCCTCATGAACCAAGCCACCATCCTTTATATTTATGGCTGGTTTATCATCGTTCTTGCTGTCTTGATGCTTCTGCCTTTAGCATGGGCGGGTCATGCAACTGAGGCACAAGGGTTTTTTTTTGGTAGTTGTATAGCTGGTTTTTTTGGTGGTAGCCTGATTATTGCCTCTCAAGGCGTACGACGGTTGGAAATCAACAGGCCTGAGATTTTCATACTGATTATTATTGTTTGGATTACGCTACCCTTGTTTGCGGGTGTGCCTTTTTATTATAGTGGCGAGTTTTCAGCCATCAATGCCTACTTTGAAGCCGTTTCCGGATTTACAACTACCGGTGCTACGGTACTGGCAGACCCCGAACAAGCCCCGCGTTCTATCTTAGTCTGGCGCGCCCTGCTGCAATGGGCCGGAGGATTTACAACTCTTGTGATGATTGGCGGATTATTAGCACCATCGGGTGTTTTGTCTGCAGATGCAACTCTTCAACTCAACATCGTCCGACAAGAAGCCGACGATGGATTTAGGCGCTTACAGCTAACGGCAAGAGCGCTGCTTGCACCTTATGTCATCCTTACTGTTTTATGTATTGCTCTGACATGGCTTGGAGGCATTCCTGCTTTTGATGCTTTTTGTTTGAGCCTTTCTACCATTTCAACAGGGGGTTTTTCGACGGTAAGTGGCTCGATTGCTTCTTTTCAGGCTCCACTTTCAGAAATGGTGTTGCTTATTTTCATGATTGCGGGGGCTTATAGTTTTATCTGCCACGAGAAGATTCTACGGGGAGATTTAAGAGGGTATTGGGAAAATGAAGAGGGGATTTTTCAAATAATTCTAGTTATCACTTCAGGGTTTATTTTGATGTTCTTTTTTCAAAACGCCATGGCTAACTATGGGCTGCCGGATTGGGTAGAGGCTGCGCGAAATGGATTTTTTATGGCTGCTTCCCTCTTATCTACCACAGGATATTATAATGGAGAGATGCAGTTTTCTTTTGCTTTTCCGGCATTTTTTCTCGTTGCTCTGACTCTTATTGGAGGTGCAAGCTTATCAACAGCAGGGGGACTAAAAGTGGTGCGCATTTTGGCAATGATCAAACAGGGGAGGGGGGAGATGATGCAGCTTGCATTTCCTCATGCCATAATAATCAACCGCATCGGTGGTCGAATGGTCACTTCCGATATGATGGCCTCTATATGGGCGCATTTAGTTGCCCTTATTCTTGCCCTTGTTGTTCTATCTTTACTGATCTCATGGTCAGATATAGAGTTTTTACCTGCTTTAGTAGCAGCTACCAGTGCTTTGAGTAATACCGGCCCCTTGTTAGATATTATTCAACCGACATCACTTCATGAAGGGTCTGCTTTTGATGTGTTTTCCCCCACCGTTAAACTCATGCTGAGTCTTGGTATGGTAGTAGGAAGGCTTGAATTTTTATCTTTTTTTAGTGTCTTAACCATTCTTCTTCACAGAGCTTAAAAACTTTCTTATGTCTCGTATCATTTATGTTAACGGTTACTATCGGCGTTATCACGACAGTTTAGTCCATGTTGAGGATCGTGGTTACCAATTTGCAGATGGGGTTTATGAATCATACGGCGTACAAGATGGTCAGATCATTGATGAGATGGCTCACATTGACCGCCTTGGACGCTCTCTTGAGGCTCTTAAAATAAACTGGCCTGTATCAAGCTCAGCTCTTAGAAAAATCTTGCGGGAGACTATGCGTCAAAACAGGGTGCGCGATGGCATGGTTTATTGCCAAATAACTCGAGGCGTGGCTCGTCGGGATCATGTCTTTCCTTCGCCCTCTGTTACACCGTCTTTGGTAGTTATAGCACGTACCATTCCCCGCACCCGTTTTGAAACCATGGAGAAGACCGGTATTCGTGCTATTAGCGTTCCTGATATTCGCTGGAAACGGTGTGACATAAAAAGTCTTTCTTTGTTGCCCAATGTTCTTGCCCGTCAGGAAGCGCAAGGGGAAGGTGCTCATGAAGCCCTTTTTGTAGACAGTGAGGGTTACATAACAGAGGGAGCGGCGACAAACGTCTGGATTGTAGATAAAGCAGGGCAGTTGGTAACTCGCCCGGCAGACCATGGCATTTTGAACGGTATCACCCGACAAATCTTGCTTAAAACCGCACGACAGGCTGGTATTCCTATAAAAGAGCGAGCTTTCACGATAGAGGAGGCCCTCAACGCTCGGGAAATATTTGTCTCTGCATCATCCTCCGTGCTTTTACCGGTTGTCCGGCTTAATGACCATATCATCGGTAATGGTGGTCCGGGTTTTATGGCTGCCAATTTGAAGCAGGCCTACGGAGCACTCTCGGAAAGGACGTGAATAATCGGTACTCTCACCCGATCCGGTACAACAGATAACAGCATGGGCTCTGTTATTTTTGTTTTGCATCCTGTCTTGAAAGAGGAGAGGGGGGTCGGTGGCGCATCCGTACGTCGTAGTGACTGCGCCCAATTAGAGGAAGCTGTTAGTTTGGCTCGTGGCGTAAATAACGATAAAAATACGCATAGAGTGGTTGACACTCTATCTCATATCCGCCCGGCAACGTTTTTCGGCAGGGGCAAGATGGAGGCCCTTGGGGCTACCTTCAAGGAGCATTCCGTTGAGGTGGTTATAGTAAACCACGCCCTGACGCCGGTTCAGCAGCGCAATCTGGAGCGGGCATGGCAGGTGAAAGTTCTGGACAGAACCGGCCTGATTCTGGAGATTTTTGCCGCGCGCGCCCGCACAAGAGAAGGGCGGCTTCAGGTCGATCTTGCCCGTCTGACATACCAAAAAAGCCGCCTTGTGCGTACCTGGACCCATCTTGAGCGCCAGCGTGGCGCTTTGGGGTTTGTCGGGGGGCCCGGTGAAACCCAGATTGAGGCCGACCGGCGGCTTATTCAGAAGCGTATCACCCAATTACGCCGCCGCTTAGAGACCGTAAGGCGCACCCGGGCGCTTCACCGTAAACCGCGTCAAAAAGCCCCGTGGCCTACCATTGTGCTGGTAGGGTACACCAATGCGGGTAAATCTACCTTGTTTAATCACATAACCGGCGCGTCGGTTATGGCGGATGATCGATTATTCGCCACCCTTGACCCGACCATACGCAATATTGACCTGCCTTCGGGCCGCCGGGTCGTTTTATCCGATACGGTGGGGTTTATCTCCAATCTTCCCACCCATCTTGTGGCGGCTTTCCGGGCTACTCTCGAGGAAATCGTAGAATCCGACATTATCCTCCATGTTCAGGATAGTTCCCATCCGGATATGCGTGCTCAGGCGGCCGATGTCGTTGAGGTTTTGGGCTCGTTTGGTATCAATGAGCCATGCTCCGGTTCGGGTCAGGACGAGATGCGAAAAAGCCCGAAAATTGTGCAGGTTCTCAACAAAATTGACCGCCTCCCTCATGATTCAAGGGAAACCGGCAGCAATAAGGGCATCCCCATATCGGCCATGACGGGAGAGGGGGTTGACGCTCTTCTCAACCATCTGGATACGCTTTTGGGTGCTCAGGAGACTATCATTTCTCTTGATCTTGGCCCGGCGGATGAGGCCTGCCGTGCCTGGCTCTACCGTCATAGCCGTATTGTGAGCCAGCATAACGAGGCCGGACGGATTTTCCTTGAGGTAGCCTTCAGTTCCGTAGCGCTGGGGCGCTTTCAAAAGCGATTTCCGCAGATTTCCCTTTCTCAGGCAGACTTCTCAGGTCTGGAAGCCTCAAGGGTGGCGCAACCATAAATAGAAGGCTCCTGAGCCACCATGTCTGGGATGGGCAGGGCGGGAGCCTATAATGTGTTCCGATAAGGCCGTATCGTTCTCCAGCCATTCCATAAACAGGCTCCGTAGTATGCCTCTGGGGTCTTCTCCCCAGGTATGAGGGCCTTTGCCGGTAATCACCAGAACACACCGCAGTTTTCTGACCCGTGAGCGTGTAATAAAGTTCATAAGTTCCTTATAGGCCTGCCGGCGTCTAAAACCGTGTAAATCCAGACGCGCTTCACAGTTAATCTGCCCCCGGCGAATACGCCGTTCCGTCTGGCCGTCAAGTCCATCCTTCATCAGATTTGCCCTCATTAAACCTGATTTTTGAGCTGATTTACCGATGGCCGTTTTCGGAGACAACTCCTGACGAGGTCTTCCGGAAGACTTCAACGGCTTTTCACGCATAGGAGAGGACAGGGGAGAGACACCTGCCGTGACACTCTGCCATAAATCCTGCTCCTGACTTGTTAGAGAGCGGGTATCTTTCCGGTTTTTGTCGTATCGATTATGGGGCATTCCATTCGTCCGCTATGTTCCATTATGCGCATAATATATATTATGGTAAATAATAAATATATGTTTAACAACAGATATTAATATTTATATAAGTCTAAAACACATTAACTATATAAAATTTCTTGTTTAAGCGGTTGCTTTCCTTATCCCCGTTCTTATAAACTGTGGACAAGACTGGGGAAATCTATGTACCGGGATTTGTATTAATCCCGAATGAGGACTCTTTTGTCATTTTTTCACGTTTAATAAGCTTAATTGATGGCATTTGACGCTTTTTTAGCCCTTTCATTTTTGGGGTAATATGCACCTCAATTCACAGCGTGGCCAGCAGGACAACTTCCAGAGTGGTAAAATAATGGCCTGCCCTTAAATTCTTTTATGTTCAGATGGATAGCGTCGATGATTCACCTTGACCTTTGGCTTATATACTTTAGTGCCCAAAACCGGAATGCCCCTTTTTAACTCTTGCGTTTTCTGCCTTCGGCAGCCATAGAGATCCCCTAATTTGCTAACCGGCTTGACTAATATTCTCTCTATTTCCTGCCTATACTCTCAATGTTAGCAGCCGTAAGCATCTGCCTGGATGGATGTAGTGAATTCTGTTGAGTAATGATCATTGATTACAAATGCGTTTCCGCCACGGACAGCAACCTGATTTCTTATCTTGTTCAATGCGGATTTTCGGTCATCATTAACTGACCAAGTATAGCTCTCGGACGCTTCGACAATCCCAAGATGTTTGCACTGCCCTATGTCTCTCCCTCTCATGCTTGTAATCTCAGCTACTTGTGTACCCCCAGTGGTCAACGGTGTTACGCAGGAAGCTAAAAAAGATAAACAAATCATCAGCGATAATTTTTTTAACATATAAATCTACACACAAATTAAGAGTTTCAACTCACTATCGACGGTATTTTGACCCTTTTTAAGCCTTTTATCCTGAGCCATCTTACGCCGGGAGGCGTTTGATAGAGAGTTTATTAACACAGGCCGTCAGTCAACCTTAGGTATAGCCATACCTTTCACCGTGGCCGGTCTGCCGCCAACGGATTTCAGCCACCGCTTCAGTGCGGTTGCATCCCCGATGGCGTCCCCTGCAGCTTCGCTGACCGGCTCATGTGCGAGAGATACCCAGCCATACAGTGCGATATCGGCAATCGAATAATCATCGTCGGCAATATACCGGGTTTTTTCCAGTTGCCGCGTCATGACACCCAGCAGACGGGCGCTTTCCTGCATGTACCGGTCAATGGCAAGCGGTACCTGCTCCGGCGCACTGCGCGTAAACCAGGCCAATTGACCGATCATGGGGCCTATATGGGCCATCTGGAACATCAACCACTGCATGACCCGGTAGCGGGCCGCAGTCTCTGTGGGAAGAAATTTGCCGGTCTTTTCAGCGAGATAAATCAGGATGGCGCCAGAATCGAATATGGACAGATCACCGTCAACAATCGCCGGAATTTTACCGTTAGGCGAAATCGCCAGAAACTCAGGTTTGCTCTGTTCTTTTTCACTTATGTTTACCGGGTGTACGGTGTAATCCAGCCCGGTTTCCTCCAGCATCATGGAGACCTTGTATCCGTTGGGTGTGGTCCAGGTGTACAGATCGATCATGGCGTGTTCCTTTGTTATGGATGTGTAAAGAATATTTATTCTGTCACTTTCTAACTTATAACGATACGGATGGCGATGGCTATGAACAGACCATCGGCAGAAACGTGACCAGCCTGACGTTACAGGCCCGCCCCTGCCCCGGATACAAACAAAGGATACTCGCATGACAAAGACACAACGATCTGCCTTGAAAATCATCTCTGTCCTTTGGGTCATCTGGGGGCTCGTTCACATGTTGGCCGGGGTGTTGACGATCGGACAAGCCGCCCCTCATTCGATCGCCGGCGTCGCCGATGCCGTTGACCCCGACGTTTTCCACGCAACATACAATGCCGCGACAGACGCATTGATAAATCAGCACGGGTTCAATCTGCTCTGGATCGGTTTGACAACGACGGTATCAGCATTTTTTATCTGGCGTGGTGAAGTCTTAGCCTTGTTCATCGCGGGTTTTGTCGGCGGTCTTGCAGATGTGGGCTATTTCATCTTCATGGACCTCGGTGGCTTTGTTCAATTCATGCCCGGCACGGTTATGACACTCATCTCGGCCTCGGCAATCCTGCTCAGCTGCTGGGTCTGGCGGTCAATCTACAATTCTTCTGTCGTACCAAGCTGAGAAAATTAAGGTAATTATATACTTTAGTGGATGGAATTTACAAATATCTTCAGTATTCCGCCGGTTTTCGACTGTAGATGATTTTGAAATAATCACTTCGTTTTAATGGCGGAAAATTGCGCTAAAATGACAGTTCTTGGCTACTAAAGTATATAATTACCAAAAGGATTAATGTGGACATGAGGGTAATAGTCGTCAGCATACTCAGTAGTTTGTTTTTACTGGCATTCATACCAATAACACTTAATGCGCAAGAGCAAGATGAAAATGTGCTTTATGCTGACTCGTTCTGGAAAACGGCCACAGTGTCGGATGTTGAATCTGCACTTAAGGGAGATGCCAATATAGAAGCCCGTGATGAATATGACAGTACGCCCCTGCATATTGCTGCACGGGTCAGCGCTAATCCGGCTGCAATAGAATCATTGCTGGATCATGGTGCTGATATAGAGGCTCGTGATAAGGATGGAAAAACACCTTTGCGCATGGCTGCGGGGCGGAGCGATACTCTTGAGGTGGTTGAACTGTTACTGGATCATGGTGCTGATATAGAGGCCCGTGATAAATATGGAAAAACACCTTTGCACATAGCTGCGGAATGGAGCGATACTCCTGAGGTGGTTGAACTGTTACTGGAACGGGAGGCCGATATAGAGGCCCGTAATAAGGATGGAAAAACACCTTTGCACATGGCTGCGGGGTGGAGCGATACTCCCGAGGTGGTTGAACTGTTACTGGAACGGGATGCTGATATAGAGGCCCGTGATAAGGATGGATGGACGCCTCTGCATCATGCGGCCCTCATCGGTAAAATACCGATCTTGAATCTACTCCTTGAACGGGGGGCCAATATGGAGGCTAGTGCCGCAGACGGCGATCGACCCCTGCACCATGCGGTGTTCGCCGCGTCAGCAGCAAAGATGAAACTGCTACTGGATCAGGGAGCCAACATAGAGGTCCGTGATAAGGATGGAGAAACACCCCTTCATTTATCTGTAATTCGTGCGGGTCGCGGGCAGTGGTGGCAGGAACTTATTGAGATATTATTGAAGCGCGGAGCCAAGAGTAGAGTGACAGATAAAAACGGAAAAACACCCTTTGATTACGCGCAGGACAACGAAAACCTAAAGAACACCAAAGCCTACTGGCTACTCAACGAGGCCCAGTACAGGTAACCGGTTCAGGTACGTCTATCACCATGCCATCGTAAGCCGGAATGACATTATCAGGCAGTTCGGCACACAGGGTCCGGTAATCCATATCAACATGAAGGTTGGTCAGGACACCAAGACGCGGCTTGAAGCGCTCCAGCCATTCAAGGGTCGTATCCAGATGAGCGTGGGACGGATGCGGATCGCGCCGCAAGGCATCGACAATCCAGCAATCCAGCCCCTCAAGAGCCGGAATGCTCTCCCCGGGAATATCCGAAATATCGCTGGAATAGGCAATATTGCCCACCCGAAACCCCAGAGACATGATGGAGCCATGTTCCTGAAGAAAGGGTGATGCCGTAACCCCTCCTCCCGGCCCGTCAACGGTAACGGGCGTCAGGGCCGTCAGGGGGAAAACCTGCAAAACCGGCGGATACGGACTGCCCGGGGGCGTTTCAAAGCAATAATCAAAGCGTTGTGTCAGGATTTCGGCGGTCGGGGTATCCATATAGACATCTACCCGGCGGCGGCCATTGATGGCGACCACGCGCAAATCATCAATGCCGTGAGCCTGATCAGCATGGGCATGGGTATAAAACACACCATCCAGCCAGCCGACACCGGCATCAATCAACTGTTCGCGCATATCCGGCGCGGTATCAACCAGAACGCGGGTTACATTTTCTTCTCTTTGTCCATTGTTTTGCTCATTTGGCCCGTTTTCCGGAGGCCGGTGGTCCTTGAACCCCTCAATCAACAGAGAGCAGCGCCGCCGCCGGTTGCGAGGCTCTGCGGGGTCGCACTTTCCCCAATGACCTCCGATACGCGGCACACCGCCTGAGGAACCGCTGCCCAAAATAGTAATACGTACCTGCCCTGCCCCGTTCTCCGCCGTCATGCTGCGGCCTTTGCCATAAGATGCCTGTCAGCCCTGGTAAACAAGCGAAAAAAATTATCGGTGGTCCGGCGGGCTAATTCATTCCTCTCACAACCCAACAAAGACGATACAAACCGCGCCGTTTCAGAGACGAACGCCGGTTCGTTGCGTTTTCCCCGGTGGGGTATCGGGGCCAGATAGGGAGCATCGGTTTCAAGCAAAAGCCTGTCCAGAGGAACACTTTGGGCCACGGTGCGCACTTCTTCAGCATTTTTGAAGGTGACAATGCCCGATAGTGAAATATAAAGCCCGCACTCCAGAGCGGTCCGGGCCAGATCCGCACCGGAACTGAAACAATGAAGCAAGCCGGTAAAAGGCTTAACCGCCATTTCTTCACGGATCACGGTGCTCATATCATCATCGGCGCTACGGCTGTGAATGATTACCGGCAGCCCCAGTTCACGGGAGGCTTCAATATGGGCACGAAAAGCGGCCTGCTGAGCCTCGCGGGGGCTGTTTTCATAGTAATAATCAAGCCCTGTCTCACCAAAGCCAATAACTTTCGGATGCCGGGCATGCTCAATGAGTGTTTCCGGAGAAACATCTCCCCCCTCTTCCGCCGCTTCATGGGGATGCACCCCCACGGTGCAATAGACATTCTCAAAACGTTCAGCAACGGCCAGCACACCGGGGAACCGGTCAAGACGCGTGCCGATGGTCAGCATCATACCGACACGGGCCTGCACGGCGCGTTCTACAACAGCATTAATATCATCCTGAAAGTCATTGAAATCCAGATGACAATGACTATCGACCAGACTATCAACTAAATCTGCCATGATACAGGCCCCTTCCGGTAGGTTCCCCGAACAACGGATTCAATATCTGAAAAGGCGCTGAGCAAAACCTGTCCGCGGTCCATATTCAACGCATCGGCCCGCGCTACCGACTGGACTGTTTTTTCCCATATCTCCATCCAGCAATCAAGGTCTGCCGCCCCACACAGGCGCGCCGTCAAAGTGTTTTCTTCAGGGAAGGCCGGCGTAGACTCTCCGGTCGCCCGCTGACGGACAAGACGCGCCAGCCAGTCCCCCAAAAGTGTTGTCAGCAAGAGCCATGAAGACTGTGCCTGATGGGCTCTCTCCCTGCTCCCTCCCCGCCTTACCCGCTCGGCCAGGCCGTGAACCTGTTCCATATCCAACCCGGGCAGAGTCTCCAGCAAAGCGATTAATTCCCTATAAAGGCTGATATTTTCTTTCTCCGCCAACATCAAGGCCCGCCCCGGGCTGCCATCGGCAAGGCTCAGGATGAGATCTTGGTCCTGTGGCCGTATATCCGGCCCGTGAGCGGCGAGAATAGCCGCAACATCATGGTTTTGCAGGGGAGCTAAAGATAACCGGCGGCACCGGGAGCGAAGTGTCGCTATCAACCGGTCCGGCTGATGAGCAATAATGAGAAACAAACTCCGTTGAGGAGGCTCTTCAAGAGTTTTTAGTAAAGCATTGGCAGCGTTAGGATTCATGTCGTCAGCGGCATCCACAATACATATCCGCCAGCCGTTGGCCGCCGTGCTGTAGGTAAACAGTTGAAGCGCCCGGCGTACATCATCCACCGTGATGACCGTTTTGAGTTTTTTGGCAGTATCATCCCACTGCCGCCGCAAGACGAACAGGTCAGGATGAGAGAGTGCGGCAATCTGACGCACAACGGGGTCATTCTCCGGCACCGCCATATCCCTTGCCATATCCTCCGGCGCACCACCTGCTTTTCCGTCAGGCCAGCGCAAAATATACCGGGCTGCGCGATAGGCCAGCGTTGCCTTGCCAATCCCCCGGTTGCCCGCCAGCAACCACGCATGATGCATAGAACGGCTTTCAAAAGCGTCTGAAATGACCTGCAGGGCCTTATCATGCCCCAGCAACGTCATGGTCTCGCGGGGGTGGGGAAACTCCCCTACCCTGTCACTTTCCGGATTTATATCAACCGCCTTAACCATGAGTACCCGCAGACGGTAACGGAGGCGGGTCAAGATGCACCTCGACGACGGACCAGATTTCCCGGGCGACCTCATCAGGAGAGCCCGCCCCGTTAACGGTTATGACACGCTCAGGATTATCCTGCGCTATCTCCTGAAAAGCGCATCGCAGGCTCTCATGGAAAGCGGCTTCTTTGCTGTCATAGACGACAAAAGGATTTTTATCTGTCTTACGGTCGTCCACCCGCGCCATGGATTGTTCAACGGAAACATCCAGAAAAAGCGTCAGGTCGGGAACCAGATCACCGGCGATTTGAGCATTCAGCGCCTTGATGGCGGCCTTATCTCCCCCCCGTGCATATCCCTGATAGGCCAGAGTGGAATCCATAAAACGGTCACAGATTACCCATCCCCCTTCTTCAATAAACGGCCTTATAAGCTGATCAAGATGCTCTGCACGG